>CAZGKN010000087.1:0-11935 GCA_964525915.1 uncultured Saprospiraceae bacterium
GCGATAGAACAATTAGATATTACAAACGATAGAGAGCGGGCGATAATGGCAATCCGATTCACTGACGATATCATCGGTACACAATTTCATCCGGAAGCCTATGCCGATGGTATGTACGCATATTTTAATGAGGATGAGCGCAGGGAACAAGTGATTTCCGAACATGGTGCCGGCAAACTGAATCAGATGATTCATGATCTGCAAAACCCTCAGAAGATAGCACTGACCAATGCTGTCGTGTTGCCTAATTTCATAAAAGGGTGCTTTCGTAAAATTGAGAGTAAGTTGCAGTCAGTAGCCTGATTGAATTTGTGTTTTTCTAAATATTTGTAGAGTAAGATACTCATCTCGGATACCAGATAAAGCGTTTTGTGGCAATTTTTATTAAACCTGAGGTCTTTTCAGACTCATATTGGTGTATTAGGCTAACCGGACTTTAGGATTGGTGATTGCATATAAAATATCCACCACTACATTGATGATTACAAACATGATGCAGGTAAAAAGCACGGTACCAAGTACTACAGGAATGTCAAAATTCAGCAAAGCCTGCACCGTCACTGAACCCAATCCTCTGAAGTTAAATACATTTTCTACAAAGTAAGCCCCGGATATCAGCGAGGCAAACCATCCTGAAATTCCGGTTATTATCGGATTTAAAGCATTTTTAAAGACATGACCATAGGTGATTTTTTGCATGCTTAGTCCTTTGGCGAATGCAGTCCGTACATAAGGCATAGAGAAATTATCCAGCATTGCCGCCCGGGTCAATTGTGTGATGATAGAAACCGGACGTAGCCCCAGTGCAATGGCGGGTAGAATTAAATTTTTAAGAACAAGGATTTTCTCACCTTCATCATTTAATTCAATGATAGACCCTGTCAGATTTAGTCCTGTAAAGCCGTGGAGAATGTAGGCAAATAAAATCGCAATGAAAATACCAGCCGCATAACTTGGTAATGAATACCCAATAGTTGACAATACTAATGCCGAACTTTCTACCCATGTTCCCCGTCTGACAGCCGCCAGAATCCCAAGAAATATTCCAAATAATGAAGCAAAAATCATTGATGTGATTGCCAGGATAAGTGTGATCGGTATGGCATCAGCAAGGATGTCTGCAACGGGTCGGCCACTTTGGTAAGATTCACGGAGATTAGGCCATTTGAGAATCAGGGTCTTTTTTGTCCCTGGATAAAGACTGACATATTTATACTTAGTCAGCAAACTGGAATTTTTATCAATCAACTGAATAGGAGACAAGTCGCGCAGATAATACAGGAGTTGTATCGACAGCGGTTTATCCAATCCCAGCTCACGGCGTTTGCTTTCTACTGTTCCTGCATCTGATAATTGTCCGAAACTGAGGCGTGCAGGATCTACTGGTGAGAGATAAATAATACTGGCAATGGTACAGACAACAGCAATTATCACCAGAATCCCATAAAATATTCGTCTGATAATATAACTGGACATTTACTAAGGGTCTATTTTATCCAGTAAAAATACAATAATATCAGGGCTCCCAGAATGATCCGGTAAACACCAAAAGGTACGAAATCGTTAGTTTTAATATAGCGCATGAAAAATGCGATTACTGCATAAGCTACAAAAAATGAAACCACAAAGCCAATAAAGAGCAACAAAAATTGCATCCCATTGAATGAAAGCGCGTGCTTCAACATGAAGTAAGCACTGGCTGCGATCAGTGTCGGAATAGCAAGAAAAAAAGAGAACTCTGTTGCAGCAACCCGGGTAAGTCCGAGCGACATCCCACCTATGATGCTACTGGCTGACCTGGATACACCAGGAATCATTGCCAGACACTGAAAAAAACCGATTCCAACGGCAGTAGTGTATGGAATTTCAGCAATAGTGTCAAAGGGATGACGGGTAAATTGTTTTTCGATGAAAAGTAGAATAATTCCTCCGATGATCAGACTAATCGCTACGACAATCGGATTAAGCAGGTAGGATTCGATCAGGTCATCAAACAGGGCACCTAAAATAAGCGCGGGAATTACAGCAACAATAACTTTTTTCCAGATATTGAAGGGATTGGCTTTTATTTTCCCATCCGGAGTAAATATCCACAGTCGTTTCCAGAAATAAATGATCACCGATAGAATGGCCCCGACCTGTATAAACATATCGAAAGTATGCGCGAAGTTCTCATCATTAAAACTCAGGAATTGATTAACCAGGATTAAATGACCAGTACTGCTGACAGGCAGGAATTCCGTCAATCCTTCAATAATACCAAGGATGATGGAAATAATTATTTCATACATAGTGTAAGTGCGAGGCTATTGTGGAGTGGCTTTTGGTTTCACAAAGACCGCATATATTTCAATCCCAATACCTATTAAGACCACGATAGGAGCTAACGTAATTCTGCGAAAACTATAGATTCTACCGGGGTCCCAGGTGTTTGCATCCGGCATAGCCCCTCCGGACATCAATGCAAATCCTAATATCATGACACCAATACCTATGAGTATCCATTTGTAATTCTCACGGGTAAATAGCAACTGACCTGCTTCTTTACCCACATTTTTTGTAGATGTCTTAGAAATCGGTTCAGCCAGTTTCTGAGCTGATATTTTAGATTCAGTTGGTTGTAATTTACCGGTATGTTCCGGTTTATTACCTTTCTTTTTAGTGCTCATTCCGCTATTTTATCTGGACAAATGTATCGAAAGATTAGTAAATTATCAAAACAAGTCTGATGTTCTGGTTCTTAAATATCGATTGACGATAAAGAACGTAGAAATAAAGGTAATTAATATTCCAGCCAGGATCATTATTCCGAATAATGAAAATAACCAGGGCCAGTCAATAATCGGCCTTATATCCGGCATGTAAAAATACAATGCATAGATGACAGCTCCCAGAAAGATGACTGAAAGAAGCCCACTTATTAATCCACTCCCAATCCCTTTTAGTATAAAGGGTCGTCGTACAAAGCCCGGTCTGGCTCCGGTTAACTCCATGTTTTTTATCAGGAACCGTTTAGAATACAGGGCTAATTTTAATGTGCTGTGCATTATTGTCAGCGCAATGATGAGAAAGACAATGGACGCTATCAAAATTCCCCAACCAATCTTGTGAATACTGTCTGTTAATTTCTGAACAAAAGTTTGTTGATAATATACTGAACTGATGAAAGGATAAGCGGCTGTCAACCCTTTTTTCAATGAATCTAAATAAACAGGTTCAAAATATTGGGCTTTGACATTAAATGATATTACATCGAAAAGTGGATTGGCCATTTCGTCCATCAGAAAATCATCACCCATTTCTTTTTTCATCAATTCCAATGCCTGTTCTTTGTTGATTAATTCTACAGAAGAAGTGAGTATAGTGGGGTTATTTTGAAGAAATGAGATGATTTCACCTGATTGAACAGTGGTAGTAGAGTCTTTTAATTCGACGATGATATTGATTGACTCCTTGAAAGTATTGACCAACTTACCTGTATGCCAGGATAATGCTGCTACAAAGCCCAATAGAAAAAGGACCAGTGCAATACTGAAAACAGACAGAAAATAATTGGGCTTGGGCTTAGGTATGTTCAATGAAGAATTAGTTGCCATACAGTAGGATTCTTATTATGTATATGTTATTGCCAATGAATAGTATATAGATTACAAAATTAGTAAATTTCTACAATCTATTTATTTGCGACCGATGAATTTCATTATTTTTTGGAAAGAAAGCGCAGAATAATGGTTTATTTCCTGCGAGACATGCAACTTGAGGATACATATCCAGAATATTATTGATATGACACCTGACCGGATAATCATGCTTAGAATACTATGGTGGAAATGAGGAAGGATGTATAGTAAAGTCAGACAGAGAAGGCCGGTCAGTATAAGTTTCCATAGCTGAGAGCTAAATGGCAGGATTTTGAATTTTCTATACACATACCAGACCTTGAAGCAATTGTACAGTAATATGGACAGCAAAGAAGATACAGCAGCACCATTGATCCCCCAGGTATGGATCAGCCAGTAATTCAGACAAAAATTCATTGCCCCCAGCCCCAGTGTAGTGTAAAGGATAACTTTGTAATAGGATGAGAATGAAAGAAGCTGTGTATTCAACCCAGTCCCCAGATCGATGAGTCGTGCCGTCCCCAGAAAGATGAATATCAGCCAACCCTGTGCATACAAGTCACCATTTTTCATCAGTGAGTAAAGATCTTTGAGATTGCAGAATGCCAGTAGAAATAAAAAAGTACCGAGCACCAACATAATTGTGGTCGTCATCTGGTAGATGTATTGCAGTTTTTTTGAGTTTTTATCAAAGATGTGTTTTGCCAACAATGGGCTACCGATCGCACTCAGCGCCAGGTAGGGCAGATAGACAAAGGAAGCCATAGTGAAATGCATATTAAATATGGAGATCAACTCCAGCGGCGGCAGTATGGCTTTTATCATGATAATATCCAGACTTCCGACTAATTGACTGCCTATAGCGCCAATACTGGCTATAAATCCATAAATAAAAATCCGCTTAAGCCGGTCCTTATTCAGAAAAGACAAATCAATATGAAAACTCTGTGGCCTTAGGTAATAGGTATAAGCCAATAAAAAAGTAAAAGCAATTCCGTAGGTAAGTACGATGCCCCACATGGCTTCAGGAATACTGATCCATCCACTATAACAAGCCCAAATGATTAGAGGCAAAGATATTTTTATTAGGTTCTCTCGGAAAAAGGAGGTAATTGTTATTTTATAAAAATTGCTCAGATAAGCATCCAGTAAAGTTGTACCGGCAGACAATAGGGTAACCGGCAATATGAAATTAAAAAAGGTATTATACTCCGGTTTGTTTGAACTGAAGAATTGACCAATTGAATTTGAAAATAACAGGAAAAGCAGGCCATAAATAAGGCAGCCAACGAAAAATGCAATAAACAAAAACCCGAGAAACCCATTGTCTTTACGGTCATCAGTGCGGAACTCCTGATAATTGTTGATGGCTACACCATTAAAACCAATTAGAAATACCGGTGCCAGTATCAGCGCTGTGTTCAGAATAAACATGCTCAGACCGTGCAGATCCATATCCAGCGGGTAGATAAATATAGTGCTTATCGCACCAATCAGGGCGCCGAATATGTTTACTGCAAACCGGCCAATGGACTGTCGGCTCTTGGATGTGGGCATCCTGTAAATTTATTTTTTCTCCGCGATGAAATAGGGTTTTAGTGCAAACCAAACACCGGCGGCTATTAATAGTATTAATATAAGATTTCCGATCTTACCATAGATCTGTGTGCCATAGTATGAATACGGCTCCAGTTTCATCTCCAGCGTATGTTTGCCTGCCGGGACTTCTATTCCACGAAGTACATAATTGGTTCTGACTATTCCCTCCTTACGTTTACCATCGATATACACATGCCAGCCTTTTGCTTCCGGATAATAGATCTCGCTAAATACCAGGAACTGTGGTGTAGCTGCGTTATACGTATAAGTCAGATCATCCGGTATGTATTTCGTGAGGGATACAGTGGCAGTCGAATCAAACTGAATCTTATCCGGGTGGGCGAAATTAGCAAATCGCTTATTGACGACCACGTGCTGCGCAATGGTAGAGTCCTCAAGCGCTGCCAATTCAGCATCCGCATTATCTACCAGTTTCATCGAAGAAGCAAACCAGGCATTGCCCATAGCTCCGGGATTCTTTCGTGCGACTAAATTATCACTCTCGCCGGCGATAAAATATTTTGTATTCAGCATATTATATATATGCATATACTTTGCCGGGTTGCCCAGATATTTTTCGATGATATCCTGATAGATTCCCAGTTTTGCTGCATGGTAACCACCTACATTTTGATAGAAATTGCTCGGAAACGCATCAGCAAATGGATTCCTGCGTCCGGTATTTGAAAAATCCATAACCCTGAAGCTGATTTGTGGGTCAGCCAGAATTTGCTTGTCCACCGTGCGTGGCTCTGGTTCTTCATTCGTAGTATAATCAGAAGTGAATTTCGAATTTGGCAGGTATCTGCGATCCACACCAATCACATCAATCAGGATTAACAATCCTAATCCGGCTAATACCCAGATTTGCTTTATTTTATCTTTTGCAGCCAGATAGATTAATCCGGCGATTAATAAAACAAAGATTAGTGACCTGAAAGTATCGGCACTCACTAATGCACTACGATCAGATCGTAAAGCTCTCAATAACTCAGGATATTGTGTTAACTGGACATCTGTTTTCGAATTGAGTGAGCCCATCCAGGCATGCGCAAATCCCAGGATTAACAATGCGCCGATGATACTACCGGCCCATTTTAGTGCGGTCAGCCGCTGTGTCGGACTATTTTTGAAAAACTCCCGCATGCCATACATGCCCACCAGTACCAGTACCATGTGTGCCAAATTTACACTCATGGAAACCGCACGGAATTTATTGAATAATGGAAAATGATCAAACAGGAAATAGTTGAACAGACTGAAGTGATTTCCCCAACTCAACATCAGCAGGAATGCAATAGAACCCAGTCCCCACCAGCGAATCCAGTGCCTGGTACTGAAAAATGCAATGAAAAATAAAAACACCACGCTGATACCCCAATACCATGCACCACTGACGAAAGCTTGTTCGCCAAAATAGTCTGTGGTAGCCTGAGCTAATTGATTGCCCTCTTCGGGTTTAAGTGTTTGGAGATATTGCAGTGATTTTGATTCCGGATCCTGAGCGAAATAAGTTAGGCTTGAACCGCCCAGATAATTGGGTATGATGTGTGTCATCGATTCAGGGATACTCATCGACCAGCCATAGGCATAATCTTTGGAAAGACCATCGGCAGGCTTATCTGTTTTGGTCAATTCGGTTTTACCTCGGATAGACTCCTCTGCATATTCTTTTGTAGTCAATAAGCGGGGGAGATTCGGTAACACTCCGATCAATACAGCACCGATTAAAATCGAAGAGGCGATTACCAAATCCTTAACCTTTTTCTCTTTCAAAGCCTGAATAAATAAGCCTATCACCAGGAAGAAAACCAGAAAAGCAAAATAATAACTGATCTGCAGGTGGTTTGCCATGATCTGTAAGTTTATAAAGAGTGCGGTCATTGCTGCACCCAGCAGATACTTTCCTCTGTATATCAGCCAGATACCGCCCAGAGTAGGTGGGAGCAATCCAAGTACGAATACCTTATTGACGTGTCCGGAATCAACCAGAAGCATAAGTGATGTACTCACACCGAACACCAGCGCTCCTAATAATGCATATTTCCAATCAAAGCGAAAGCAAAGCATCATGATAAAGAATCCCAATAACCACGAAAACATGAGTCCGGTAGGGCTGGTCGTGGGCTTGAACATTTTCATCGCCTGATACATGACCTTCGCTACACCATTCCAGGTAGCACCTGTCACACCGGTAATCTGATACGTAGGCATACCGCTAAACATCGCATCTGTCCACAATATTTCCCGATCTTCCTGCGCCTGAAACTTTTTCGCTTCCCGTTGCATGCTCAATGAATGTTGAACATCCGACTGCGGAAGTGATAAACCGTCTGTATTTTCAGGTGAGAAATAGAAGAATGCAAAAACCATCAGACCAATAATTGCAACCAGATATGGCCAGGATTTACTAAACAATGATTTCATGTATGCTTATTTTATGAATCAAAGATAGTTTTTCTTGATGCAATTATTAATCAGACCTGAGATTTATATCTGGGGTATCGCTGGATTCCCACAAACAATAGTAGGTGTTAATTATAAATATTAATTAAATTCACCTCCCAATCATCTTTAGTGTTGCTATGCTCTTTGTATTACTAATTATACTATTTTTATTCAGTTTTAATACATCCATTACTGAGAATAAAAAAGCAATTCTTATTCAAAAGCCTGAACAATCAGTGCCCCCAATTCAAATTTTGAAGGATTCTGCAATATTTCATTATAAAGAAGGAAATTTTAAAAAAGCATATTTTCTATATACTGAGATTTGCAAAGCCTATCAAGCCGGGAGTATAGATAGCCTGGCTAAGTACTATGATAAAAGCCTGGGTGCCCAGGAAAAATATGATGCATTGGATGAGGAATCTATTAAGTCATTTATTGCAAAATATGGGAGTAAAGTTAAAGATCGGGATATTGTCGGGGATCTTTATGTGTTTTGTTTACTTAATTCGATGCAATATTCCCAACATACAATCAATGTAAACAGACAGTTGGTGAGTAACTTTATTGAGACTGAACCTGTCAGAAACAAACTAAAATATGAGGCTAGTATTATTCAGGCAAGATACTTTTCAAGCCAGGAAAATTGTGAAGAATCAATGAGTTATTTACAAAAGGCTGAGACCTATTTTAATAAAGCGCAGAATCTTGATGTAAAAGAGAAAGGTGTCTTTTATTACAATGCAGGTGCATGTTATCTGGAATGTAACCAATTATATCTGGCGAGAGAAAAGCTGAATAATTCATTAGCTTTAATGAAAAAATATTTGCCCGCAAATCACATGATTTTAGGTCAGATTAATAATGCCTTAGGTGTATTGAATGAAGATTTAGGGAACTCAGATGAAGCAATAAGTTTCTTCAATGATGCCTATACGATTTTTAAATCAAATGATTACAAAGCAGGTATGGCAATGGCCACATTTAATCAATCTACATCAGAATTAAATATGGGTATGGCTGAACAATCTGAAGTTTCAATGGAGCTATACTTTAAATTAATATCCGGGGATGCGACCAGACCGGACAGCAGGCTGGTGTCCTATTGGGCAACCCGGAGTTTATATTATGCTTATCATAATCGTTTTATTGAATCAGATTCTGTCTTAGAGTTGGCAGTAACTGATGCAACTAAAATTTATGGTTATTTCAGTATCGATCTTGCAAATATTTATAGTCAATGGGGGGTGAATAAGCGGTATGAAAAGAAGTATCAGGATGGAATCAGATATTGTGATAAATCAATTGAGATATTTAGAAAGTTAAACTCATACAATTCAAGTTATTGGAAAGCAGTAATCTCAAAAGCAAAATGCCTGATTGAAATGGATAAACTTGAGGAGGCGCAAGAGCTGATTAATTCATTTATGAAAGCTGAAAATGAACAGTATCAACAATCATCAAATGAAAAACAAAGTATATCCTATCTCTTAGGTGAAATACTTTATAAAAAAGGAAATTTAACCGAAGTACTAAAACTTATAGAACCAATTGTCAAACAAAAAGTATTCAGTACCCAGGAACAGAAATCGATTATTAGTGAAGAAGAAATAAGAATAGTATCACTATATATTAAAGCTTTGTTCAAGACTAAATTAGATGCCATAGATTATTCAAAAATTATAGAATTAGTAAGTAAGACCAATGACAGACTGGATAATCAGCTATTTCTGATTCAAAATTCGCAAGATTTTAGAAGCAACAAAGAAGCCATTTATGAATTAAATTCATTGGGAATCAGTGCCGTAAACAAACTTTACAGTATTAAAAAAGATGTTCAATTATTCAATAAATTATTTTCATTCAGTACGCAAGCTAATTCCGGTCAGATAGCAGATAATGAATTAATCAAGAGGAAAATCCTGAATAAATATAAAGATACCACGGCGTATGAGGAATTGATAAATATCAGGTTAGAGGCAAAATATATAGCTTCTTTTTCAAATAAAAGCGAAGTTAAGGACGCCAATGATTTGAAAAGATATAATGATCTGGATTCCAAAATCACCAGTTGGAAAGAAAAGTATCCTGATTATCTTAATTACTTGAAAAACAATAAGTATAATCAATCAGAATATTTATTAAAAACTTTAAGGAAACAAAATGCAGCTTTAGTTTCATTTTTAAAAGTAGATAAGAATTATTTTGCCTGTTTAGTTGCAGGGGGAAAGCTTTTTTGGTATGAAATAGGCCCGGTCGAAGTGATAGATACTTATATAGATTCATATAACAATGCATTGATAAGTCAGTCTGAAACTGATCTAATCAATAGAGATTATTTTTCCAAAATTACTAATGATATTAATGTGCTGAAAATTAAAAAGTTAGTAATTATTCCAAGCGGTAAAATCTGGGATTTTAATTTTGAGACCCTCCACATGCCAGATAAATCTTTATTGGTTGAAAAAATCGAAATCCAATATGCGACTACCATACCTCAGATAATTGCCGGTACCACTGCACATCGGAAACCGATGCTAGTCATAGCTCCGGGATTTCAAGATCATTCATCAACACAAATTGCAAGCAGTTTAGACCATGATTCAGGGAACTTTAGTAGTACTCCCTGGTCAGTCGCTACCGGTGAGCAATTAGTAAGAGAATATAATGCTACATCATTGGTTCATGATAAAGCTACAAAATCGAATGTATTGAAATACATTCCTAAATACAGTACAATTCATTTTTCTACGCATGCTTCTTGTGATAAAGATGATCCTACCCAGAGTGCTTTAATTTTGTCAGGAAAAGATAATCAACTAGGGACAAATGAAATTTATACCAATGATTTGCATACCGAATTAGTCACACTTATTGGATGTGAAACCGGATTAGGCAGATCACAGGTGACTGAAGGAAACAGTTCTCTGGCCAATGCATTTTTATTTGCCGGTGCCAGATGTGTCATTCAGTCCTTGTGGAAAATCGATGACCAAGAGTCCAATCTGCTCATCCAGGACTTTTATAAAAGGTATTTTGATGGAAAATCTATTTCGTCTTTGAGAAATGCAAAATTGAAATACCTTTCTGAAAGCAAAGGAACACTTTCTGCTCCTTATTATTGGGCAGGATTAATCGTGGTCGGAAATGAACTCGAAGATCCGGTCCATGATCAATGGTTTTGGGTTGTAACAGCAATAGTGACATTCAGCCTGATTTGTATTTCCTGGTATAATAAAAGAAAAATGTTTACCTGAGCTGCATTTAAAAATTACAAAAGCCCGATTCCCACTCTGATTCCTCCGGTAAAAGCCCAGGGATTGTGTTTTTCAGTGAAATTGATATTGGTCGCACTCGTCTGGAAATATTTTTCTACACCCAATTGTGGGGAAATGATGACCGGATAAAATAAATAGAGATCCACACCGGCCAGTAAACCGATATTGGCCAACTGATCAGTTCCTTCGAGCGCCTTATTATCTGATGTGTAAAATTTTCTGAATTCATAGCCCACCTGCGGCATGAGGTAAAAGGATTGTTTGAACCAAAGCCCTTTTTTGTTTATCCGCGGGCAATCACACTTCAGTAAATCCAGTGGGTGGTACTTGGCATATACATGGACACCGGCTGCCTTCGCGCCTTCGATTGGCGTTTCTTTATCTGGTTCGACCGCAGAAATGAACTGCCCGGACGGATCTGTGATCCGGACAAAAGGCGCCAGGGCAATGCCCATACGATAGTTTTTCATCCTGTACATATAATCCGCCGATAAATACCAGGAATGACTGCGTGGCGTAACATTACGTGTATCATCAAAATCAAAAAAGGATACTGTATGACGGGCGGTCAGGCCAAACTGCGCCTGTGCTTTGTATTGAATGCCAATGATACTAATGAAGATGAAAATCAGAAGGGAAGCGAATTTCTTTATTTCTATTAATGACATATTGCACAATTTATAAGTTAAACGAATCAGGCGAAGTTAGTTATATCTCTCCTGATGGGTTTAATGCTGCTAAGCATCACCAAATTTACGATTGTATTTTGAAATGAAGGGCAATTATGATGTCTTGACCTTTGTATCGATGATTTTCGAAAATTGATCTGAGTGTGTAAAATTAATTGCAATTTTTTTCACATTGAACTCCTACGGAGTTCGGGTTAGTTTATACTTTAGCCTCGTGCTGCGCTCTCCTTGCACGAGGTTATTCAATTTAAATGCCGGAGGCATTTTACCTCGATGTGAGATTTAGTATGATTCGCGTCAT
>CAZGKN010000088.1:0-11930 GCA_964525915.1 uncultured Saprospiraceae bacterium
AAGCCATCAAGGTAGGTAAAGAAACAATGTTGGCACAGATAATCCGTATGGTCCAGGATGCGCAGGGCAGTAAGGCTCCGGTACAGCGTCTGGTAGATAAGATCGCCGGAATCTTCGTCCCGGTGGTGATTGGCATTGCATTATTGACCTTTATCCTATGGATTATTTTAGGTGGGGATAATGGTGTGGTGCAGGGTTTATTGGCGGCAATAACCGTGCTGGTAATCGCCTGTCCCTGTGCATTGGGTCTGGCTACACCTACGGCAATCATGGTGGGCGTAGGTAAAGGTGCCGAAAAGGGCATCCTGATCAAAGATGCTGAAAGCCTGGAGTTGGCTCGGAAAGTAGATGCGATTATTTTTGACAAGACCGGAACGATTACAGAAGGCAGACCTGAAGTGACCGGGATCCGATGGCTCAATAATGAATCCGAATCAGATAAGATATTACTGAGCATAGAAAAACGATCCGAACATCCCTTAGCTGAGGCTGTAGTGATATATCTGCAAGGCACACCGGATGTACATCTAACCTCTTTTGAAAGCATCACCGGAAAAGGTGTAGTGGCCGGATATGGCGATGAAACTTACCGGGTGGGCAATAGTAAGCTGATGGCGGAAAATAATATTCGCATAGCGGATGATCTACAGCAGCAGGCAGACGTATGGGGAACTGAAGCTAAAACTGTTATCTGGTTTGCCAATAGCACTACAGCACTGGCGGTAATTGCTATTGCAGATCAGATCAAAACAAGCTCAGTGGCTGCTATCAAAGAATTGCGGGAAATGGATATTGCCCTGTATATGTTGACCGGGGATAATGAGGCTACAGCCAGGGCGATCGCTGCGCAGGCCGGAATTGATGAATATAGAGCTGAAGTATTGCCTCAGTACAAGGCAGAATTCATAAAAGAATTACAACAACAGGGACGAACAGTCGCTATGGTGGGTGACGGCATTAATGACAGTACGGCACTGGCAACTGCCGATGTCAGTATCGCCATGGGCAAAGGAAGTGACATCGCAATGGATGTAGCTAAGATGACGATCATTTCTTCAGACCTCAGTAAAGTACCCCAGGCAATCAGATTGTCCAGACAAACGGTTGCCACCATAAAACAAAACCTGTTTTGGGCATTCATCTACAACCTGATCGGTATCCCGATCGCTGCAGGCATTCTGTATCCGGTCAATGGCTTTCTGCTGAATCCGATGATCGCAGGTGCAGCAATGGCACTGAGCAGTGTAAGTGTGGTGAGTAATAGTCTCAGATTGAAATTAAAAAAATAATGACTATATCATTCGTATTAAGAAATGACCATTTGATTTCCTTGTCCCAGAAGGGGATAAAGGGGCTAAACAAGGAAATCTGATGGTCATCATTTTGTCCATTTCTATTAAATTTGATATCACCGAAATAGTCTTGATGCAAAAATTGTGACAAACAGGATTAAAAAGGATTTGACCTGAATAGTTACATAAAATAATATTAAATTTATTTATAAAATATTTAAAATAATGGAAAACAAAGAAATGAAGTTTAAAACCAATATTAATTGTGGTGGATGTATTGCGACTGTCAAGCCGCACTTGGATAGCGCCGTGGGCGCTGATCGGTGGAGTGTGGATATCACAAATAAGGATAAAATACTTACGGTGACCACAAACGATGTAACAGAAGCGCAAGTAATCAATACCATCGAAAAAGCGGGTTACCGCATCGAATTGATTCATCAATAAATCAGAAAAGTATGAAATTTGTAATTATTATTTCATTCCTCCTAAGTGGATTTTCCATTCCGGTGTTACACGCACAGGAACAGCCTTTATCGGGGCTTATGGATGCATACTATGGTATTACCAATGCACTAATCAAAGATGATGGTGCAGCGGCACAGGTGCAGGCGCAACAGTTTCACAGAGTAGCTGAGAGTGTTGATATTAGTAAGATGAGTAAGGCGCAACAGAAAGTGTGGTTGGCGCAGAAAAGTAGTTTGATGTCTGGAAGTGAATCAATTTCGAAGACCACCGCAATTAATCAACAAAGAGCTCAGTTGAATGATCTTTCCATATCCTTATTTACTGTTTTAAAAGCATTCCCTGGTGAGGATAGTCCAATTTATTATCAATATTGTCCTATGAAAAAAGCCTATTGGCTGAGCAATGAAAAAGCGATAAAAAATCCTTATTATGGTAAGCAGATGCTTAGCTGTGGCAATACAAAAGAAGTATTGAAATAGGATAGTCATAACTATTCACATTAAATAAATTGAAATCAGCAAATATAATATAGCACTGAAATCATGATAGTGTGATAACCCAGTATGGGTGAAATATTTATTAGCCGGGGGTTTTAACCCCGGGTTGGGTTAACGAATAAAGATTTGTTTGGCGCTATTTTTGCCGGTTTCTATTGAATTTGATATCAGCGGAATAGTCTTTATGCAAAAATTGTGCCAAACATAATTAAAAGTTATTTTAGGTGATTTATCATGAAATTTAAGATAGTAGAGAAACCGGGCAAGAAATTTTTTTGCAGGCATAAATGCAGGATTAATTCTTATTTTAAAACATTATTGATATTCCCTGTACTATTACTCTTCACTGTGGATATGGAAGCACAGCGATTAGTGCATTATGAACTGAATGTCAGAGATACCATGGTAAACTATACGGGAAAAGAAAGAATGGCTATTGCGGTGAATGGTCAGATACCAATGCCTACTTTATATTTCACTGAAGGTGATACGGCAGAGATAGTGGTGCATAATCAGATGCACCATGAGACATCCATTCACTGGCATGGATTATTGTTGCCCAATGAGCAGGATGGCGTTCCATACCTGACGACTGCACCTATAGCGCCTATGTCAGCGCATACTTACAGGTTCATCATCAGACAGAGTGGCACGTATTGGTATCACTCACATACCATGCTTCAGGAGCAGATAGGGATGTATGGAGCTATTGTTATTCACAAGCGGGAGCATAAACCCGAACATGAGGAAGTATTATTGCTCAGTGATTGGTCTGATGAGAAACCACAGCAGATAGAACGATCACTGCATTTTGCTACTGATTGGTACATGATCAGGAAGAATGCCGTACAGAGTTATACGGAAGCAATAAAAGAAGGAAAGTTAACTACAAAACTGGAAAATGAGTGGAAGCGAATGCACGCCATGGATGTGAGCGATGTATATTATGAGCGTTTCCTGGTAAATGGGCGGGATTCACTCAGTAGAAAAGGCTATAAGCAAGGGGACACGATCAGACTAAGAGTCATCAATGGGAGTAGTAGCACTTATTTCTGGTTGAGGTATTCCGGCGGGAAGATCAGGGTGATAGCCTCAGATGGTATGGATGTAATTCCGGTAACGGTGGATCGCCTGATTGTCGGTGTTTCGGAGACGTATGATATTGAGATTGTCCTGCCGGAAAGCGGGAAGTCGTATGAGTTTGTAGCTACCGCAGAAGATCGTACAGGTAGTTCGCAAGTCTGGTTTGGTGAGGGTGAGAAAGTAATGTATCAAAGTTTACCGCGCCTGGATTATTTCGAAGGCATGCAGATGATGAATGACATGATGAATACCGGGGGCGGGATGAATGATATGGGAATGGATATGTCCCTGCAGTCTATGGATATGAATAGTGTGATGTATAGGGAAGCATTGGATACCATCACCACACTCAATTATAATATGCTGCGATCACCGGTCGCAACCACGCTACCTGACACGCCTTACCGTGAGTTTCGCTTCGAATTGACTGGAAATATGAACAGGTATGTATGGACACTGAATAATAAGACTATTTCGGAGAGTGATATGATAAAAATAAAGGCTGGAGACAATATAAGGATTATTCTGACTAATAATTCGATGATGCGCCATCCAATGCACTTGCACGGCCATTTTTTTAGAGTGCTCAATCAGTATGGCGATTATTCACCATTGAAAAATGTACTGGATATCATGCCCATGGAAACAGATACGATAGAGTTTCATGCTTCTGAGGAGTATGGTGACTGGTATTTCCATTGTCACATATTGTATCATATGATGGCCGGTATGGGCCGAATTTTCTCATACACAGATTCATCACCGAATCCCCAACTACCCAATCCGGCAAAAGTCCTGAGAAAAGTATATGCAGATGACAGGCGGTTTTATTTGGGTGCGGATATCGGTCTGGAATCCAACGGCAGTGATGGGGAAATCCGCTTGATGAATACTCGCTGGGGCCTGAGTGCAGAATGGCGACTGGGGCTGAATGCAGCATCCGGCTATGAGACAGAGACTCATTTTGGTAGATATTTTGGCAAGAACCAGTTTCTGTTTGCCTATACAGGTTGGGATTGGAGATACAGAACGCAGCAATCACCGGAGGAAAATATTTTCGGTCAGGGAAACACTAAAAATGACAGGGGAGTCATCCATCTGGGCCTTGAATATACGATGCCCTGGTTTATAGTCGCAGACTTATCGGTAGATCATACAGGCTATGTCCGGCTTCAACTGAGCAGAAATGATATCGCGGTGACAAAGCGGTTAAGACTATGGGGCATGTGGAATACGGATAATGAATATGCTATCGGTGCGAGATACATTCTGACTAAGTATTTCTCGGCTTCTGCTCATTATGACAGCGATATGGGCCCGGGAATTGGTGTGGCGATTACCTATTGATTATGGAGGTGGTAATTGAATTTTAACGTGCTTTTTAAGCAAATCATCCGATTCTTTGATGAATTAATCTAAAAAATACTTGGGAAGGTATGGGAAAATGATATTTTTGTGATATTAAAATAATATCATATGGAAAAAATTATTAAACCTATTTCCGGATACCTTGCGCTACTCATAGGCTTGTTATCCCTGGCTGCGGCGATTTACGCATTTGTAAATTCTGAGTCTAATCCTGCCTTCATCATCATTGGTGTAGTGCTGATGCTTGTTTATATCTTCATCATGAAAGGCCTGATGATCATCCAGCCCAATCATTCGCGTGTCATGAGCTTTTTTGGTAAGTATGTGGGCACAGTGAAAGAAAACGGACTATTCTTTATCAATCCACTTTATGGCACGACTAAAATAAGTCTGCGGGCAGAAAACCTGCAAGGTCAGACGCTTAAAGTCAATGATAAAATGGGAAATCCTATTGAAATTGCCACCGTCATTGTCTGGAAGGTGGGTGACACTTACAAGGCAGTGTATGAAGTGGAGAAATATGGGGATTATGTAAAGACACAGAGTGAAGCAGCCGTACGGCATTTAGCGATGTCTTTCCCTTATGACATTCTGGAGGATGAAGAGGCAGACATCACACTGCGTGATGGTGGTGATAAGGTCAAACAAATATTGAAAGATGAACTCAATGAACGGCTGGCACCTGCAGGTATCGTGATTCTGGAAGCACTGATCAGTCACCTGGCTTATGCACCGGAGATTGCCGGAGCGATGCTCCAGCGTCAACAAGCTACAGCGATTGTCGCAGCCCGTACCAAGATCGTGGAAGGTGCCGTAGGTATGGTGGATATGGCACTGAAGAAACTGTCTGCCGAGAATATTGTCGAGCTCGATGATGAACGGAAAGCAGCGATGGTTAGCAATCTCATGGTCGTACTCTGTGGTGAAAAAGCGGCCCAACCCATATTAAATACCGGTACGCTGTACCAATAATCTGAGTAAATGTCAGAAAAAAAGACATTTATATTGCGTTTGGATCCGGTGATGTACAAGCAACTGGAACAATGGGCTGCCGCCGAGTTTCGCAGCGTCAATGGCCAGTTGGAGTACATCATCGATACAGCGCTGACAAAAAGCGGACGGAAAAAACAGGATGCAGACAAGAAGAAAAAGAGTTAAACCATTGCCTTTAGTATTGCCTTACTATGGAAAGTTCAGGATTCTGTTTATGATACATCAGTGAATTGTATTGCATAAGGTATCGTACCCGGATTATTGAAAATCAGATGCAGCTTACAAAACCCGATAATTAACAGTGATTAGTAATTCTCATTCGCATTAAATAAACATAAAGTCAGCCTTATATCGTACCTTTGCATCCTAAATTTTAAGCAATGAAAAAGAGTTTGTTACTGATTCTTTTGATTTTTACAGCCTATCTGGGTGTGGCACAAACCGCGACAAATTTTACCTGTAGTGACTGTGATGGAGATGCACATGACTTATTTGCTGATCTGGATCAGGGTAAGGTAATCGTACTGTGTTGGGTAATGCCCTGCGCTGCCTGTGTAGGTCCGGCACTTACCACCTACAATGTAGTCGGAAGTTATGCTGCCACTAATCCCGGCAAGGTATCCATGTATCTGTGTGATGACTATGCAAATACTTCCTGCAAATTGTTGAAAAATTGGGCAAGTAACAATGGTCTGACAAATACGATCCGATTCTCAGATCCGTCTATCAACATGATTAGTTATGGATCAAATGGAATGCCTAAAATAGTGGTCATCGGCGGATCAGAGCATAAAGTTTTTTACAACATTAACAATACGGTGAATGCCGCTGACCTGCAAAATGCCATTAATAGTGCACTGGCAGTAGCAGACAATAAAAGCGAACAAACCTTTGCATCAGCAACGGTGGTTTACCCAAATCCGACCGGCAGTCTTGCGGACTTGAATTTTAATCTTCAAAAACCTGCAAAGATTAATATCGATCTCATAAATATCGAAGGTGCGACGGTACAATGTGTATTTAATGGTAGATTGAATGCCGGAGCCAATAGCCTCCCGGTTAATCTTAGTCAACATCCCACTGGAATATATTTTCTCCGCTTATCTGATGGTGTGAGAACACAGTTTGTTAAACTCCTGAAGGAGAAATAAACCTTTATTTATCAAATAAGCACTTTATAGGTTCAGGCCCCAGCCAGTTTATTTATATTCAAATATCAATTCATGGTAAAACATTTATTTTTCAATACAACTTTATTACTTGGTGTAATGATCTTTTGTTTTTTGGGCAATGCGAATGCACAGTGCTGTGCTGGTGGTAGTGGATGCTCTATAGTGGGTGGTGCATCTACGGGTGTACTCCAGGAAAGACAGATCGAACTGAATACTAATTTTCAATATATCAATTCGCATAAGTTTTATAAGAATGATAAGGTTGCGCCATCGTCTTCACGTACTTTTGACTCTTTCAATAGTGCCTATCAATATTTCAAATTGGGTTATGGTCTTACTGATAAGTTGACACTTTCGATAGAAGGGGGATATTATTATAAGAAAGAAGAGATTGGCCTGGATAAGAATCCGGCTACAACATATCAGTCTTCGGGCATGGGCGATCTGATTATTTTCCCTCAGTATAATATACTAAACCATACGAAAGGCAATCTGCATCATGAGATAACTATCGGTGTGGGACTTAAGATTCCACTCGGTAGTTATAATGATTCGATTGGTCAAATCGAGCCTTTTTCAGGAAAGACATATTATGTCACAAAACCGACAGCGGTCCAGTTGTCCTCCGGTGGACAGGATATGATTTTCTATACCTATTTATTCCGGGGATATACACTCCAGAATTTCAGAATATTTGCCAATGGTTATTATATCCGAAAAGGATGGAATCCCAATGGTGAAAAGCTGGGTGATTATGCCAGTGTAGCGCTCTTTGCCGGAAAGACATTTTTTAAAAAACTGGGTGTTACAATACAGGCGAGATATGAATGGGTAGATCGGATGAAGGTCAATGAAAGTGTTTTGCTTTATGGCCGGCCATCTAATTATTATCCGGAAGCTACCGGATACCGGAAATTCTTTATCACGCCACAACTTAGTTTTACCTATGACCAGTTTACGATCTTTGCTGCTACGGATATTCCCCTGTATCAGTCGATGAATACCAGCGATTTTTACACGCAAGTGGGGACACAATATCAGGCTACCGTCGGGCTGAGATATAGTTTCTTTGCAGTAAAGAAATTAAAAAATGATCCGGGTAGTGACAAGGTCTATGTGTGCCCGATGCATCCGGAAGTTACATCAGCCGGGCCAGGCCGATGCCCTAAATGCGGTATGGATCTGGAGTTAAAGAAATAGTGTAAAGCCTTTTTTTATGCCCTGCAACACTTTCGCAGGAATTTGAAAAATTTGATTGATCAAATTTGTCAGGGGAAATTGAATTAATTCCTGTATTTTTTCATTAATGATATTAACGGTCAGAGTGAACCATTTTTCCTGCTGTTTGCAAAAGAAATATTATTAATAGAAAATTTCAATGTTTAATTAATCCAATATTATTATGGAAAATGATTTGATAAAAAAAGATGCTGAGCCGTCCAATGATAATAGCATTATAACCTATCGGAGAGTGCGGAAGGCAATCGGATTATTGGGAATTGGCTTACCGATATTATTGATTTTGATAGCATTATTTCCTTTTTTTAAAACCGATATACAAGAATCGATCAGCGAATTTTATTATACCAATCTTAGGGAGATATTTACCGGGATTTTGTGTGCGGTTGGTTTATTTTTGATCTTGTACAAGGGATATGGGAATAAAAAATGGTGGCGTAATGACCGGCTCCTGACAAACATTTCAGGCGGCATGGCTTTTGGCGTTGCTTTTATACCCACCGATTCGGCGGTACACAGCAGAGCTGCAAGTTTTACAATGATACCTTATGATATTTCCTGGTTACGATTCCTTCATTATGGTTGTGCTGCTTTTCTGTTTTTGAGTTTTGCCTTACTGTCTATTTTTGCATTTACCATCGGGCAAAACAAAACAGAAAGCCTTTCAATGAGTATGTGGAATGAAAATCGGATTTATCGGATTTGTGGCATTGCGATTATTATTTTTATTGGCTTGATATTCATTTCAAACTGGTTATTTTTGTTTGATTATTCTACGCTCGTGTTTGAAGCACTTTCCTTATTTAGCTTTGGTATATCCTGGTTGATCAAAGGGCGGATCTTAGGAGATAAGGGGGTCATCGGACAGAAATTATATAATGAATTTAATACCTGAATAATAAAGATTTATTTTTACTACCGCATGAACAATAATATAGTGACTTCCGGAAGCATACGATTGTTATACCTGGTGCTAAGTATTGCTTTACCTAATTTCCTTTTAGCACAATTTAGCACACCGGTAGTGGTCGATTCGATGAAGAATGCTTTGATCAATAACCTAAATGTATTAGATGTGGATGGTGATCAAAAACTGGATATTATTGTATCCAATTTGTATGATTCAGTGTATTGGTATCGAAATGAATTCCCTGAATTCAGGAAAATGACTGCTATCACAAATACTGTAAATAAACCTGTCTTTATCGATTATGATGACATTGACAATAATGAGCTAAATGATATTCTGGTCTCTTACAATGCGGTTTTTGCTGGCATTCGGCTCTATCAGAATTTGGGTGGAGGTGTGCACTGGAAAGAAATTATTATCGATGATAGTATCGATGTAGTGGTGAGCCGGAGCTATTTTGCGGATTTAGACAAAGATGGGGATCCCGATATCATAAGTTGCCATGATCTCGGGATAGCTGTATATATTCAGAATGCCGGGGTTTTTTCTGGCGCGATAAAAGTTGCCGGAGGCAGTGAGTTTTACAATCTGGTAGTGCATGATTATAATGGTGACGGGTATATTGATTTTGTTACAAATACAGCTGGTGGTATCAAACTCTATATTAATAACCATGACCTGACATTCAGTTCACAAACACTGACTAATGAAATATTCGTAACACTTGAATCCTGTGATATCGATCATGACGGAGATTTTGATATTTTCTATCCGAAGAAAGAATCCTCGGGTGATATCGTAACTTATTTGAATGATGGAAACGACAATTTTACGGAATATCAGACTAATTATTTTAATGCCGGTAATATTCAGAATCCTCCGCTTAAGTTTGACTTGCTGGATGCTGACCAGTTTACGGACGCAGTGTATATTCCCGTAGTGAGTAGAGGAATATATTATAAAAATAATGATGGAACTGGAAAGTTAAATTCGGTTAGTTTAGTCGATTCTTTGTATCGTTATACCTATATCAATATTGGTGATCTGGATAATGATCTGGATAATGATATAGCCTGGTTTGCCAATGAGCCCTTTGGAATGAAGTATATAGGATACACTACAAATCTTTTACACAGTGCAGCTATTGATGAAAAGGAGGAAACAGTAATTAAGGTGTATCCTAATCCTATAGGTGAAAGATTGTATTTAGCAAACGAACAGAACCTGCCTTTTTCCATGAGCGTGAATGATATAATGGGGAAGGTAGTTTTTACTGGAAAAAATTTAAGGAATGTGATCGATACACAGGGATGGCAGAGTGGGGTTTTTATTGTTAGGGTTCAAAGTATGGGCAGGCAATATATTTATAAAATAATTAAGAAATAAATTCTAACAACTGAAATATAAAATTTGGATTGAAAATACAAATTATTAGATGCCGGACCCGGAAATAAAACAAATAAATCAGAAGAAATTAGTAGGGATGCGCGGGATGCTCAGCCACGTAGCATACGACCCGGTTGGCCTTTGGAGAGAGTTTATGCTCCGGAGGCAAGAAATTAAAAATGTACTAAGTAATGAGTTATATTCTGTAGCTGATTATCCACGCGGATATTTTCAGAAATTTGACCCGAACAAAAAGTTTACAAAATGGGCGGCGGTTGAAGTTCCGGACTTTATCAATGTGCCCACAGGTATGAAGACATTAATCATTGAAGCGGGATTGTATGCAGTTTTTGTGTACAAGGGACACAGCAATGACAATACTATCTTTCAGAAGATATTCAATGAATGGTTGCCATCGTCAGCATATATTTTAGATGAACGATTGCATTTTGAAATATTGGGTGACAAATACAGGAATAATGATCCGGATTCATCAGAAGATATCTACATTCCTATTCGCAATCTAACATGAAAAAGAAATTTACCCAAGACAAGTAAAAGAATTTTTTCATTCAAAATATATCTGAAAGTATTCAACTAATCCAATACCTGTTATGAGAATAACATTTCTTTACAAAACTAATAATGGGAAATAGAAGCCTGAATACATGAAATCTAAGTAATTTTACTTGCGATGTGCTCGTTTGGTACGCTGATGATCTGAAATTATAGTAGAACATTTTCCTGATGGATTTGTGATGGGAGTTAATATTGACATACTCAATCCAAAGTTTATTACTCTTTTTCGCCAGACATTTGGTCTTGACGATGATGAGTTCAACTTATTGCTATCGCATTTTTGTATTAAAACAGTTCCCAGAAAAGAATATTACCTGCGCGCAGGTCAGATATGCTGTGCTAAAGCCTATCTGAATAAAGGATGTATCCGTAATTTTGTGATTGATGAAAAGGGGCACGAACGCATTCTGTTTTTTGCGTTTGAGGACTGGTGGGTAGGTGATTTTGAAAGCTATTACAGTGGACACCCAGGGACTAATTTTGTACAGGCATTAGAGGATTGTGATCTACTGGTAATTCCGAAAGAAAAGTTCGATTTTTTGTCAGAAAAAATCCCTAAACTCAAACAATGGTATGTTATTAAAATGTTGCCGGCAGCAAGTGCGGCAAGAAGCCGACTGGAAGAGCTAAAAGTCATGACACCTGAAGAACGGTATCTTAAATTGATCGAGAAGCGGCCGGAGATATTCTGCCGGGTGCCACTTCAGTATATTGCTGCTTATCTGAATATAGAGCCACAATCTTTAAGCCGGATGCGGAAACGATTATCAAAGGATTAATCAGTAGTGCTGAATTTGTGTATTAAATAATATCAGAAAGTCCTGCGGAGTATGGTTTAAAACTGCTAATATACTCCTGATAATGATACAGATTGAAGTTTCTGTATGCGATAAAGGCAAAGGAAATTTGCAATTTGTAATACGCAGAATAATGGGTATATTAC
>CAZGKN010000089.1:0-11822 GCA_964525915.1 uncultured Saprospiraceae bacterium
ACAATTAACAATTAACAATTAACAATTAACAATTAACAATTAACAATTAACAATTATATCGTATTACAGATACTCCCTTCCGTATTTCGATAATATACATACCCCGGAAAATCAACTTTTTGTAGACACAATAATTCAACTGCCCTTTTCCAAAACTGGCTGTCTTCTGCATACAAGATGTTCTTATCAAATCCACCCAGAGCACGGAACACCTCCGCTTTACCAAAAAATGTAGCTCCAACATGGCATCGGGACAGATGGATCTTCTGCGCCGTGTTGCTCCAGTCTTTTACATAGGGATCACCGATAATAATCACGCCACCTTCGATCAGATCAACTTCCGGATGCGCATCCATGAAATCCACCCTTCGCTCCAGATAATCCGGTTTATATTCATCATCACTATCGAGAAATGCAATATACTCACCCGCAGCAGCCTGAATACCGGCATTCCGGGTCATGGATAACTTCCGGTTGGCATGGCGCATATACCGGATATTTCGGTGCTGATCAATGTATCGGCTCACAATACTGAAGGTATCATCCCTACTGCCATCATCGACTACCAGCAACTCACTATCCCGATAGGTCTGTGCCAGATAGGAATCGATGCTTCGCTGCAAATACTCACCGCGATCATAGGTGGCCATGACCACTGTGACCTTAGGATTCCCGGTACGATATATGTCTAACATTCCTTTACTAAACTATAATCTAACGTCTTTGCTTCAGGATAAATACGCAAAAAAACCATAATTAAATATTCACAATTTAAATAAATTACGCAAATCACTGATATAAAAACAAAGGCCGACACAATAGGTTCATTTCATCTTATGCTTAACTCCACAAAAAATGCTGAACTCTAATTAGTAAGGTATTATTTACACTCCGGACTGATTCCCAGTACGTATTGGCTAAGTATAGGCAGTGAATCACAGAACACATCTCCCAGGAATCCGGAAATCTCATGTTTCTCCAGATAGGTTGCAAGATCATGGGTATATTTGCGCGAGAGCGGCAAATAAGTCCAGTGCCATTTCTCTTCATTGTATCCATAGGGCCGGTCCGGGCCTTTTGCAGTATAGGGTTGATAATACCCGTACTTTGACGCATTGGTTTGCAGCCATTGGTATAGCTCTTTTCCATCCGTTTCGAAATAGGTATTGTCCAGTGCATTGAGGTCGATATCGGTGCCCCAGTGATGCCGCGATGTCCCCGGCATGGCTGAATACTCCATGATGCGCAGTGCACGTGCTCTGCCATCCGGATAGGCTTCGTATGCATTGGTAGAATCATCCAATAATAAATTGCCGGTCCATTTTGCTTCCCAAATGCCTTTCTGATAATCAAAACTACGTGCAGCAGATAAGATGCAAAGTGAAAGGCTATCAGAAGCTGCAGCCGCCTCCATGCGCAGAAATGCAGCATAAGCCTCCTGATCCATATACATGTCCGGCCGGGCAGAATATTCATCAGCTATCCGCACAAATCCCTGCAATGATTCCGGGAAATATTTACCCTGTAAAAAATTAGTGTCTCCAAGCTTCACATTGGAAGGATATAGAGATTCTTTATTGCGGTCCATGTTATTGACACATAAGGTAAACAGTACAAAAGGCATCAGAATCCATCTGGACATTCCTCAGGAGTTTTCTATTTCTCGACCGGCAGGTTTTTAAACTCACCATTGCTGATCGCAAATATTGTAGAATCATTGGACATTTGTTTGATGGCAAACTGGAAAGTACCATCCATCTTATTGGCCGCGTGCTTTGTCACTACTAATTTCGAATCGGTAGAATAACCTAACTGCGATGCCTTACTAAAATAGAGTAACAGGTCATTTTTATTTGAATTGTAGATGGCCAGACTTTTATTCAATATCGCCTGGAGCAAATTGCCTGAAAATGTATATGTACCGGTCGCATTCGTGCTGTCGGGCAATTGTGCAAGCATAAATAATCCGGTGGTGTCATTGCCCACCTTCGCTGCTCCCGCGATCAGAAGTGTATCATGCTGAATACTGGCCGTCGGCAAGTCGTTTATTTTGAAAAAATCACTGAGTTCCTTGTTGTCCAGGTCCTGCGCTGCCCAATCCACACCATTGATCTTGCATTTCAGATAAAATGTATCATCATCATTTTTCTTAGGATCATCATCTTTATCACAATGCGTAAAAAAACCAATGCTGAATACACAGCACAACAGCGCTAATCCAAAACTTCTTTTTAATTTAATATTCATCTATTTTTTTCTATTTATTTTTATTTTAAATATCCTAATAACTTCTTCTCCCGAATAAGTGCCGCAATGGGCTCCGGAAGATAGGTTTCCCATTCTTTCTGACCTGTGCGGATCTTTTTCTGCACTCCGGATGCACTGATGTGTAATACCTCAGTGTTATACTCCGTGATATCAATGATCTGTCCGGAATCGAGCAGAAAGCGATAAAGGTATGACATATATCTGGAAGTACGTACATCCACCGCATGCATGGTCTCTGCTGTGCCCGGCATTAGTGATGGATATACATATAGTCGAACCCTCCCGGTAAACAAGTCACCAAAAGCAGTAAGTAAACCATAATCTTTATACTCTGTGGAGACATAGTCAATATAACGGGCCAATGTACCGGCTGTCATCGCGACTCCGATAGACGGAACCTTAAAGTCTTCCAGATAATGTACTATCTTTTGTTGGCCACCACCTGAACTGATACAAACGACAAATCCAAGTGTGCAAAGCATTTCAGCCCGCTCCAGAAAATCAATTTCATCCGGAGCATGGTCTCTGGCTAATGTATCCAGTGTGATCTCAGTCAGTATAATCAGTGAATCCGCCTCCAGATCATGATCTGCGGCATACTGCGCTGCTGCCGAACGAATCATGTCATAGCTCATCCAGGTGACAGGCTTGAATGATCCACGTACCACAAGGACATGCTTTTTGTACAGAAACTCAGATGGATGAAGGTTTTGCCCATCCGGGCCAAAAATAGCAATGGGTGACAAACCATGATTGACGAGCTTAAAACTTAGTGAACGATTATCAATATCTGTCACATCCGGCCCACTGAGCCTGATCATGTCAATGCTCACGCGGTTAGTGAGATTATCCGCTAATGACTGAATAAATGCATCCATGTCATGCAAGAGAAAAAAACAAGCATAAATCATATTGACGCCTAGCAATCCCACGGCTTCCTGCTGCAATCGGTTTGCATTGTCCAGCAGATTGACATGCAATACCAGATCGTTAAACTCTCCGCCGGGTCGGGTCAGAAAGCGCAGGCCCATCCAGCCATCACCCTTGATCGTCCGGGTGTAATTAATTGCTGCGACGGTATTGGCAAATGCAAAAAACCGCGTCTCCGGCATCTGCTCACCCAAACGCGTCTCCAGTAATAAGAACTCATGCTCGAGCATCTTATAGATCCGGGACTCACAGACATACCTGCCTGAAGGCTCCGGACCATAGATCTCGTCTGAATAGGTCTTGTCATAGGCCGACATCGTCTTGGCTATCGTACCCGATGAACCGCCTGCTCTGAAAAACTGGCGGGCAACTTCCTGACCGGCTCCGATCTCTGCAAAGGTACCGTAGATATCCGACCGTAAATTAATCTCGAGTGCTTTCTGATCTACTTCCATATCCGGCGCTAAAGATAATGCTTTACAGTTGCTTCATTATCTCGGACACAGCGCGATCAATCTGCGGATCACGGCCATTGATCTTATCTTCGAAAGTATTGATCACCCGGATATCCGGTTGCACACCCGTCAATTCCAGATCTTTATCATCGAGTGTATAACATCCCCAGGCGGGCATCCTGACTGATGAACCGTCAACCAAACTTACGCCACTGGTAAATATAATCCAATGATAACTCTCATTGCCGATAATTTTACCGAGCTTCAGTGCTTTGAATCCGGCCGAAGTCATCTCGGCATCACTGAGTGATTGCTCATTGATCAGTAGTACAATAGGTTTATCGCTGGGAGTAAAATTTCCCTGCCGGGTCTTCTTTCCATCCCGGTATTTCCACTCCAGATAGGAGCGCTGTTCCAGGAAGCGTAGCACCTCATCATGCACATTTCCACCGGTATTATAGCGTAGATCGAGGATCAGTGCATCTTTATCATTCAATCGCCGGGTCATCTCGATGATGAAATTCTCCAGTTCTCCCTGCCCCATATTTTTCATACAGGCATAAGCAATCCGGTTCTTGCTCTCCCGATCCACTCTCTCCCGGTTATTGTCTATCCATTCGTCATACAACTGGCTACTCAGGCTTGGCTGGGGATGGATCTTCACATCAAAATTTTTACCTTTTCGGTTAAATGTCAGCTTGATTTCACCATCCATTGACGGTTTGGTAAAATAAAAATTCCGGTTCATGGCTTTATCCACCACCAAATCATTCACCTTTGTCAATACATCTCCGGCCTTTACATCAATTCCGGTATGGTCTGCATTGCTCCGCTTTACAACATATTTCACGGTATATGGGTCGTCATTCTGGAAAATGATCCCGGTCTCCATCGTTTTATTTTTCAAAGCCACATCCTCATCATCACCTGAGGTGCCAAAGCCCTGATGAGACGAGTTCAGCTCGCCGAGCATATCATTGAGCAATATCCTTAGATCAGCGCGGTTGTTGAGATGCGCTATGAATGGCTGATATCGTGCCTTGATCTTCACCCAGTCCACACCATGGAAGCTACCATCATAATAATTTTGCTCCATCTCCGCCCAGGCTTCCTCAAACATCTGACTGAATTCATTCTGCAGATTACGTCGGAATTTGTAATTGATGCTGATCGGCTCTGTCTTATTTCCATCGACATTCAGTTTGCTGATATTTCCATTGAAAAGTACATAAAGCTTATCTTTTACTTCTACGATATTAAAACCAAAGGCACCATCCGTTCCGCTAATTGTCTTCAAAGGGCTCGATGGTCGTTTTCCACAGTGCATACCGCCCTTCTGCATGATTGCTATTATAGAAAACGTAAGTTTTATCGCCTTTCTGATACAGACTCATCAGATACTGACCACCGAATGAAGGACTGATCTGCTCCAGCCGATCCATGATATCCGTCAGATTCATTTTGATAAGCACAGTAGAATCAGATTTACTGGTCGCCTTCGTAGTGGTGTCTTTTTTAGTACTGTCTTTCTTTGTAGTATCTTTCTTCTCTTCTTTAAATAAGTCATTGAATTTATCAGAGCGGAAAGGCTCATCGATCTTATCCAGCGCCATACGATATACTTTCGGGTCTTGCATTCCGAAAGGATAACTGGGCTTTAACCTCGAAGAAGTAAAATAAATGTACTTGCCATCCGGTGACCAGACCGGCCCGGACTCAGTGATTCCTGTATTGGTTATATTGGTGGCTTTATTTTCCTTAATATTATAAATAAAAATATCCTGCTCGAAATTCCGGTAAGCAGTAAATAAAATATAGGCATCATTCGGCGAAAACTCAGGGTTACTGTTATCAAAACCCCAGATTTCATCATGAACTATGGTCTTACCGGTCAAAGTCTTCAGGTTCAGAAGTCTGATCTCGTTTCTGCCACTGAGGTAAGCTGCCATCGTCCTTGATTTATTCATTGACAGTCCTCTGTTATCACCTTTGTCATTGGTTAGTTCCTTCAGGCCCCCACTGCCATCTGCATTGATCGTGTATAGATTCTGATATCCCCCTTTGGTCTGATTAAAGAGCAATGTCTTATTATCACTCAGCCATTTTACTTCTGAAGCTCTTTCAGTGGAACCTCTGTCCAGTTGCTGTATAAACTTACCATCGACATCACTGACAAACAGTTCTCCTCTCGACGTAAAAGCCATTTTCTTCCCATCGGGAGATACATCAAAAGCCGTAATTTTTCCCTTGACATCATAGTCCTGATCCTGGCCGAGGATATCGTTTCTGAAAATTGAGATCTTCAGTTTCTCAGCTTTCTTAGTTGCCACATCATACAACCATAGCTGATAGTCTTTTTCAAATACGATCCAGCCACCATTGGCATTGACCATGGGCGTCTTAATCGAAGTAGCAAACTGAGTCAGTGCTTTTTTCTTGCCCGCATCGAATGTGTATAGGTTGTACTCTTCATTCCCTTCATCTGAGATAAAATAAATATTTCCTTTCCTGTCAATCGTAGCACCAAAATCCTTTCCTATCCAGTCGGTATAACGCTTGAACTCCTTTGTCACCGGATTATACGATTCGATATCCGGGTTAAACGGGCCTTTATAGTGTTTGCGCTGGACCTGATTACTACTTTCCCAGGTATCATTAAAAAATATCTCGCCGCCGGACGGTGCCTCGACCAGATTATGGTCATACTGGAAATAATAATCCCCGAAGACCCGACGTGGCGTGCCCCCTTCCTTACTTACCTTATAGCCGGCCTGCCGTGAATCCCGGTTACTGGTGAAATAGACTGATTTCGAATCCCAGCTCCAGCTACTGACCTCATCGGTGGCACTGTGATACGTGATTTGTCGGACTTCACCGCCATCAAAAGGCATGATAAAGACATCGGCATTTCCAAATTGCCTGCCGGTAAATGCGATCCAGCGACCATCAGGCGATACCCGTGGGCTCGTCTCATAGCCCTGCATCGCGGTAATCCTGCTCGCCTCACCGTCTTTGACATTGGCTTTCCAGAGATCGCCTTCGAAGCTGAATATCACCGTCTGCCCATCGGGTGTCAGACAGGGATTAGACAGGAAATAAGCATCATTGCGTTGCGCAAATGAATAAAATGAATAACAAAGCAAGGTAGCCACCAGGAAAACTTTCTTCATAATACTTGATTTTGGTCTGAAAATTACGATAGAAAGTGAATATCCAATGCCCCGAAGCCAAAATTCCGGGTAATTTTATCGAAGCACTGTCTGATAATAGAAAAATATAATACCCATTGCTTTCTGGGCGTGCCCCTGCCCCCGTTCTGCACCTAACAGAATCTATAAACTTAATTTCCATCCCCACACAATATCAGGGGTAGGGTCCGGCTATCCGCTTTACGCGCTCCTAACGTCGCTTGTGCCCGCTCCTATCCGTCACGCAGTACGTCAGCCATACTTTATTGAATGTCTGATGTTCTCATCCTTCATTGGAAAATTAGTTTGTACATAGGGAGAAGTTTAATTAATTACGAATGTCAAATTACGAATTACGGTGGGTCTTTGGATGTTGGGCTCTGGGGTTGCGCTTTGGGTGATGTGGTGATGGAATGATGTGGTGATGGAGTGATATGGTGAAGTAGTGATGTGGTGATTGCAATTATTAATCAATCTTCGAGCAATCTTAATGAATAATGGATCAGATTTGTATAGGTGAACTTGGATAATTTTTTAATTACTGATTACTAAATCTTGTCAACCAAAATCATGAGACTTCAGACTTCAATTCATAATTCACAATTATCTATAATATATTCTGCTGCAATCATCCATTTTTCACGTAAGCGAAAAGCCGGTATTGTTTGCCTTTTGGCTTTGTTGGCAGCCACGTTAGGTTTAATACCTTGTTGCGATGCCCATTTTGAAAGAGGAATTATTTTTTTTGCGGTAAATATGCTTATTCTTTTGTGTAATGCTTCTTGCAAAAGCAAAGCAAACAGCCTGGTAAATCCTTCATATTTCATCGATGACTGGTACCGGGTAAACAGCGGGTAGTATTCCGTGTGCTTGCTCTTGTTTTGAATGATAATCGGAGGCAGTCCTGCATTCATTAACTGCAGGTTGATAAGCATTCTGCCCATACGTCCATTACCATCTGCAAAAGGATGAATGGTTTCAAACTCTGCGTGAAAATGGGCTATGGCATCCAGGAAAAAAGCGGTTTTATCCTGGTTATAATTATTTACCAATTCTTGCATCAGTGTAGGTATAAACTGAGGATTTGCCCCCAGATGATTGCCCACTCTTACCCACTCTTTGCCACTTCTGAAACGACCTGCGATCTTGTCGTCAATATGGGTGAGCAATGTTTTGTGCAAACTTAAAATGAGTTTGATATTGAGTTGGGGTTTGTTTTTTTTCAATAATGTTTCTGTAAGTTTTGCCAGGTTTTTGGCTTCGTAAATCTCTCTTATATTTACCTTTCGTGGTAAACTTCCTCCTGAAAGAATTTTTTCAGTGTCATCTAAACTAAGCGTTGAGTTTTCTATAGCATTTGAGTTATACACCATTTCGGGAATTTCGGCAAGGGCTATTTCTTTTAACAAAGGAGCATTGCCCTTTGCCAACTCTAAGTATCGCTGCTGCAATGCCTCAATTTTATCTTTTGTAGTTTGGTTTATCAAAATACTTATTTTAACTTACCGTGAAAAATCATATAAAAGTACGGGTTTTCACGGTAAATCTCAAATTAATGTTTTTCATTTGACAGGCGCACCTCCACGTCACTAACCACTAAATGGTTTTACCTTTGAGACTATGAGTTCTACTCTTTTTCTGTTTTGCTTATTTTTTAAATTGAGAGTTGAGAATTGAAAATTGAGAACTTTTTTCGTCTAAATAATCTTATTATCTTAGTATACCGCTAAGGGAAGAGCGCATTCACCCTGATCTATATAATCCTTCTAATGTAGATTTTCGGATTTTGATATTAGGAAAGTTTTTTTGTGCCGTTTTAATAAAATCGGAATTTGTAAAGTTTGGACCCAGAACTATTTCTTCCAATAAAATTGTTGGTTTTTCCAAATCGCATTCGTCTCCGGAGGTATCAGATGTGCTTATTCCTATGTCCAGAATTATGTATTCTGATAATTCACTTATTCTTTTCCTATGGGGAAAAGTGTGGAAGCGTTTATTATACTCGGGGTTGATATATAGCAATCTAATTTCCTGTTCAATTGAATATTTTTCTGACTTATGGAAGCCTAGAAATCGGTCTAATGCGATATGAAATTTAAATTTTTCTCTTTCTTCGAATTGTATTTTCTTTCTTTTGAACTCTTCTAGTTTCTCAATTTTACCATAGTAAATCTGTCTCAAATGATAATGCTTCCATTTAAGGGGATTACCGGCAATCTTAAAAATTAGTCCAATTCCTTTTGTGTCATCAGCATATAGTCTCCAGAGTGTTAATTCAGCCTCTGCTTCAAGTTTACACATAGAAAGGCTGTACATATTTCTTTGTGCTTTTTCACCTGATTTTATATTATGTCCCAAAGTATTAGCTGCATATTTAAATTCTTTAAGGTCATTCTGGTGTGCTAAATTGTAAAGTCTTACTTTTTTATTTTCGATTATTGAAGATACTTTTGATTCGGATGAAAAATGGATAAATCTCCTTTCGGATCCTGATAAGGTCCGTATAATGTTTATTGCAAGAACATAAGCTTAATGAAGTGTAATTCCTCGATTCTGGATTTCCAAAAAAACTGGAATTGACGTGATCCGTTTTAATCACAGGATCGAGTACTTCTAATTGGAACTTTTTCTGGAGAAGTTGGTAATTATTTTTGGTGTCAGGCATAAAATCAAAACATAGAGTTGTCAGATATGGTTTAATGTAAATAAATTTTTCTAAAGGTAAATATTCACCTCAAATACTATAAAGAACCAGCTCCGTAGGTATTTTTTAATGGTTACAATTATATTAACCATTCATATATCATCGGGAATTAGCCCAATAATTAATTTTGTTGTTATATTTATACAATAAATAATCCGGAAATACGAAAATAGATGAATAAATCCACATTTTTAAGCTGCCTGATTTTAAGCTTCCTTATAAGCAACTGTGCTGTTTTAAGACCACCCTCCATCTTCGTAAATGGGCACATGAAAGAATATAAATATATATTCATTTCGCCGACAGTAAGTTTATCTTCAAGTGTGGGATTATCGGTCGCCGGGCAATATGTAAGTACAGGTACTAGTGTGAATCCGACGGATATTATTACCGGTGTCCTGGCAAAAAGTGGATTTATCAGAATACCTGAATTAAAGCCAGAACTAACTGATGAAACATTGATCGTCAATTATGGAGAAAGCGGTAGTAGAAGTGCAGGATTGGGGACTGCAACAGAGGTAACAATTCAATTTATTTCAGCAAAATCAAATACCCTGATTAGTTCATGTACTGCTGAAGGACAGGGTGATACTATAGCCGATGATATCAGGCAGGCAGTCAACAGATGTCTTACTGCATTAATGCCTCAGCCGGATTGATTGAATAGGGCAGCCGCCGGATTAATGATTGATTAAATGAGTGTTGTCTTACTCACCTCTCCTCAGGCATTCTCTTTGATCAGCAACTGGAAGCCATTGCCCAAGAACTTATGTACCTCAAACGAAGCCCCGATAATCTTTTATGTTATGTCTTTATATTTTAATTCTGTATTCATTTCTAATCCATGTGATCTTTTAATCTGTGCCAATCTGTGATTTAGACATTATTCCTTTATTTATTGCAGCTTCTTTATTTCGTTCATTAATCTTGCCACCGATTTGCTTTCCAATTTAGAAAAGGCAAACCATTTTTTGCCCAAGTCTTTAAGCGAAGCTCCTAAATGATATACTTCTTTTTGGTCGATAATCAGAAAGCGATCGTGGCTTTGGGTAAAGGTTTTGGCTTCAAAGTTTCTGTATTGTTCATTGGCTTTTTTAATGTCTAATAGCAGTTGTTTGCCAATAGTTTTGGTAAGCAGCAAAACATTTGTTCCTTTTTTCTTTTTGGCTAAATGGGTAAGGGTGTTTTCGTCAATGTAATTATCTATCAGCACAATGTTTTTCTTGGCCGAGCGGATAATTTTAGAAGCCAGTTCATAAGCATCAAAGATTTGTCCGTCAAAAAACACACCTTGTGTGGGTATAAGGTGCGAACTGATTTGTAGGTCTATTTGATTTACTTTTTTACTTAACTCTTCTAAATTATCTTCCAATCGGTTGATACGGTTGTTGATAGCATAGCCTTTTAGTAAATAATCTTTTAAAACATTTGTTGCCCATATTCTGAATTGTGTACCTTGTTTTGATTTTACTCTATATCCAACCGAAATAATGACATCAAGGTTGTAATACTTTGTGGTATATTTTTTCCCATCTTTAGCAGTTGTCAAGGATTCCTTGACAACTGAATTTTGCTGTAACTCTCCTTCTTTAAAGCAATTGTTTATATGCAAACTTATATTCTGTTTAGTTTGATTAAAAAGTGTTGCCATCTGTTGTTGAGTTAGCCACACGGTATCCTCATCAATCCTTACTTCAATATGTTCAATAAGTTCATCTGGTCGATATAAGATAATTTCATCCTTCATATTTACAACAGACTTTTGATGCTTGCTAATATTTCGGTACTTTGTTTAAACTTTTTAAGGTAGTTAAAGAGTTTGCCGTTCACAAAGTCGGTGAGGTCGGCACCTGTCAAAGCATTGTGGTGGTCGAGTTTTTCGTCCTTACCCCCCGAGGCTTCGCTCGGGGCAAGTTTGGGTGTAGCCCAGTTTATCCATCGGTATTCTTTGTCAATGATAGGTGAATATAATTTACCTGTGAGTTCAGCGGCTGTGGCCCGGTCTTTCTCTAAGTCATCCAAATATTTGAGAAACAAAATCCAGGAGGTTTGCTCCACATAATACAATTCACTACCACAACCTGCGTCATTGAGCAATATATCATCAATATTCTTAAAGGTCTGTTCAAACATATTTATGTGTTGTTGTATTCAGATCGTAAAGTTAATAACAATCTACCGGGTGTAGACAAAACAAAGCAGATAGGATGGCTTGAGTAAAAATGAAGCAATTCTTTGTTACAAAAAGGTTTATTGAATAAAGGCATAAAGTGAAAA
>CAZGKN010000090.1:0-11759 GCA_964525915.1 uncultured Saprospiraceae bacterium
CCAGCATACATTAATGAGTTTCATTATGATGATAATGGTGCAACAGATACTGACGAGAGAATTGAAGTGGCTATTCCTAATCCGGGTAATTATTATAATAATTTGTATATTTTTTTATACAATGGTAGTGATAAAATGGTTTATGGAAGTGCAATTCAATATTATGGCTCTGGGGCATTAGCTGACTCATTCTCTGTTACAGGTGGTAAATTGTATGTGTACAATTATACAATTAACAGTGAGTCAATACAAAATGGTGCACCAGATGGAATTGCATTAGTTGCTGATTATGGCTTGGGGACTGAAAAAGTTTTACAATTTTTATCTTACGAAGGTACATTTACAGCTATTGGTGGTCCTGCGAATGGAATGCTATCAACCTCAATTGTTAAGAGTGAATCGAACTCAACTCCTATTGGATATTCTCTTCAATTCAATCGAACAACCCAAGGTTGGGATGCACCAGCAACAAATACCTTTGGTGCTTTAAATACGAATCAGACTACACTCCCACTCAGGTTCATCTCATTCACTGCACAGAATCGCCGTGATGTGAACTACCTCACCTGGCAGACTGCCGAAGAAAAAAATGTGTCTCACTTCGAGATTCAACGCAGCTTAGATGCGCGTGACTTCAGGACAATTGGACGGGTAGATGCAAATGAACTGCGTGAGCGGGTGAATACGTATTCCTACACCGATCGCAGGCCTGCGGCGGGTATGAATTACTATCGGATCGTCGGTGTGGATCATGATGGTACTACGACAACTTCCCGCCTGGCCACTGCACGTGTAGGACGGACAGGTCTTGGTGTGCATGCAACAGTACAGGGCCAGATCAGTAGCCCTGATCTTACCGGTGATGCCCTACTGTCTGTCTATGATACGCAGGGCAGGATGGTGTTCACACACGCTATGAATGGTGCTGCGACGATTCAGTTGCCAGAGGACATACAGAATGGCGTCTATCTGATGGTGCTTACCTCCGGTCAGGATGTAGCTACGGAGAAGATGATCCTGCAAAGGTAGGGTCAATTACGAATTACAAATCTTTTAATTACGAATGAGCTGGGTGTGTATTTGTGCGTTTGCATAAAGTCGCTTATCGTCATTGCGAGGTAGTTATGACGAAGCAATCTCAAACTCAAGTTCTGCATAAAGTCGTGTATCTCATTTCGGATTACGAATCTTATAATTATGAATGGGCTTGGAGTGCAAGTGTGCATTTGCATAAGTGAATCTTAACCTGCTAATAGCTAAAGCGAAAGCGTCCAAACTCCTAAGCCCTGTAGTATGAGGAGGCAACGACGAAGCAATCTTAAACTTCAATGCCGCATAAAGTCACTTGCGAGTTTATTCTTAGTTTCTCAGTGTAAGATTGCTTCTTCCTCCTGCGCCGTGATAGCAATGACGTGGGATTTTTATTGCTCCTTCCGCAGGCATAGTCATCGCAATGAATAGTGCTTTAAATCAAATATTTAAGTAAATTTACCCATCATTTCAGTGATTACTACTTCCGATGAAATAAGTTTGTATTTTTACGTGAGTTACATATAATATAATCATATATGAAAAATAAATATTTACAGTTACTTGTTTTTGCTTTATTCAGCTTATTTGTCAATATTAATTCCGTCACAGCTCAGTACAATGTCGATTTCGAAGATGGTGTCAAAAGTGCTTATGCTGCTGATACTGTTTTACTGAATGGTATTAACTGGATATTTGATGATGCGGTAATAGGTACATTGTCAAATGACCGTAAGAATGGCTTAAAATCAGCGAGAGTGCGCAATACCGGCTCTTTGATGATGATTGATAATAAAACCACCGGTGCCGGCACAATCTCTGTATATCATGCAAAATTCGGTACTGACGGTAACAGTACCTGGAAACTGGAAACATCGATTGACGATGGGGCAAACTGGGTACAGCAGGGTAGTAATGTTACCACGAGTTCCACCACACTAACCATTGCTACTTTTTCGGGAATAAATATCACCGGAAATGTCAGAGTGCGTATTGTGAAACTGACTGGTGGATCAGCTCGTGTAAATTATGATGATTTCTCCATCAGTGATTATCCTACTACGGTAGCGGACAGATTAGTGATCAGCGGTGCACCTAGCCAAATCGCTGTGAATACACCATTTGTACTCACTATTTGTGCACAGGATAGTAACGGAAATACACAAGTTGATTACAATACGCCGATTGCACTCACTCAGTTTCTGGGTTCATCTGCTACGATCGCACCTTCTTCACCTCAGAATCCCGTCAGCGGCTGTGTTACCTATACGGTAACTCCGCTCGTATCCGATGAATTAATCAACTTTGAAGCAACCAGTGGCAGTTTGACACCGGATAGCACCGGTAATATTCAGGTACATGATTCCGCCCAGACCTGTTATGCTGATGCAAGTTGTGATTTTGGTGTTTATATGGTTCAGACGAATACAGACAATGATGTTTGGACTTGTGCAAGCTCTGTTTATTCCATCAATGGTTATTGCGGAGGGTGTGGAGTCGGTACCGAAGGTTGGATTGTCTCGCCTGAGTTTGCATTGCAGAGTACATTTTATCGTGCTTTAAATTATGATTTGACACAGAACTTTACAGGTCCGGATCTGGAAGTTTTTTATACCACGGCTTTTACCGGGGATCCTTCGACGACTACATGGACTTCACTTGGAACAGTAAACGGAACGGGCAGCAAAACGATTGATATTACATCGATTACAGGAACTTCTGTTTGGTTTGCTTTTAAATATACTGCTGATGGCGCTACGGGAGGGTCTTCTTCCTATCAAGTAAGTCAGATTAAAATTGTTTCTGATGACTGTGCGAAGATGCAGATAAAGAGTTGTGTCATCAATGATCTGACCCAAAGCAATATGGGCAATTGTGACAATAAAGGTACCACGAATGTGCTGGATGATACCTATGAAGGTGATGTCAAGGTACACTTTGAGAATTTCCCGGCAACCGGTTTCCTGCGCATTTATGTCAATAATGTCGTAAAAGATAGTGTGGATGTAACAACTTTCAATAATGGTGATACTACTTATACTTTCAGTGCTTTTGTCATGCCATCGAATAATGCAGCATTCAATGTATCAGTGAATTTCTCTGCAAACAGTTCATGTAATTATACTGAGCAGTTTCCGGCACGTGAAAGTTGTTCTCCTGCATATAAACTGGTATTCAATCCATCATTGGCGACTACCTATTATCAGGGGGATACAACTGTAATCACGGTTTGTTTCACAGATGAAAATAATATTCCATCACCGCAGAGTATTTATCCAAATCTGAACATTGATATCAGTCCCGTACTGGGACAAGTCCTATCGGGCCCTGATGGAACCGGCCCTTGTTTTACTTATACTATTTTACCTGTGGATACCGGAGCAGTTTCGATCACAGTCTATGATGATAATCTGGAATTTTTTGCTTCTGCCAATACCCGATTTATTACACGACCTTGTGTTTTTATCTCTGAAGTAGTCGATCCTACATCCGGAAACAATAAATTTCTCGAGATTTATAATGGCGGTGATATGCCTGTGGATATCTCGGGATACAAATTGTTGATCTATTCCAATGGAAATACTTCACCTAATTATACGCTGCCGGTACATGCAGGCACTGTGCTCCAACCTACGAAGACCTACGTATTCAGGAATACAAATGCCGGGCAGGACTTTACAGCCTGTGATACATTCGTAACTGTCGATAATAACATGAATACCAATGGTGACGATGCATTTGAACTCACTGATGGATCTGAGGTAATGGATGCTTATGGTGTAGTAGGTGAGCAACCCGGGCCGAATGTAAGTTGGAACTATCAGGATAAGGTAGTGACGCGGAATCCCGATATCTATTGTGGTCACCCAGTTTTTGATTTGAGTGAGTGGACAAAGGTCAATTATACTATAAATAATCAGGGTAGTCCGTGTAATCATTGTGTCAATCCCTTGGCAGAGGCTGCAGACAGTAGCTTATGTGCCGGTGATACGATTTTCTTATTCGCAAAAGGCGGAAATACATATAGTTGGTCAGGACCCAATGGTTTTACTTCTACCCAACAGAACCCTACAATCAATAGTATCAATTCTGCTTATACCGGCTGGTATATATTGAATATCATGACCTTAAATACCTGTTCAGATCTGACTGATTCTGTTTATATCACTGTTTTGGATAGTGGTAAACCAATTGCCGGTGCCACTCCGACACAAGTTTATCCGGGGCAATCAGTTAATCTGAGCGCGAGCAATGGTGGTAGTAGTTATACCTGGACAGGTCCGAATGGCTTCACATCCAATCTGCAGAACCCAGTGATTAATAATATGCAGGAAGTCAATGAGGGTGACTATATCGTCGCTATGACTTCTGATTGTGGTGTAGGTTATGATACAGTATTTGTAGAAGTGCTCCCACTGTTTGATCCCAATGCAGATGTCACACCGAATCCATTGTGTGAAGGCGGTGATGTACAGTTTACATCATCATCCGGTGGATTAAGTTATGCATGGACAGGTCCGAATGGATTTAGCTCCGGTGATCAGAATCCTGTCCGTACTAATGTAACTACTTTAGATTCCGGCTACTACAAAGTAACTGTTGAAGTATCAACCGGTATATATGTGAGTGATTCTGTGAAATTGGTTGTGAATCCTATTCCGATTGTTGATATTGGAATTGATACGCTGGATGCCTGTCTTACTGATGAAAGGTATATTTATATCTATTATGATCCACCAGGTGATACAGTTCATTGGACAGGGCCTAATGGATATACTTATTCAGGAGATTATATGTACATTGATTCAATGACTACAGATAAGGTAGGTACTTATTATGCAACTTATACTTCACCGGCCGGATGTACTGCTTCTGATTCTTTTTATTTGCAAGCGTATCCGACATCTTTTGCTGATATTCTGGATGTATACCCAAATCCAGTTTGTGTAGGAGACTCTTTATTTTTAGTCAGTATTTATCCGGACTCATTTTATGTTATGTTTACTGATCCACTGGGCAATGAATACTTTGATAGCGATACTATTTACAATGTAGGAACGGACCTGGCCGGGCAATGGACAGTAAATGTTTATAACTCGCATGAATGTCCGATTGAATTCAAGTTTAATCTGAATGTATTATCAAAACCATCAGTCGTCGCTAATGCTATACCAAATCCTGTATGTGTAGGTGATTCCTTATATCTTGATGCGATCACTTCAGACACTTCAGTCACATTTACATGGACGGGACCGAATGGATATTCCAGTTCCGAACAACAGCCATCAATGTTGGTATCCGATATCAACCAGGCAGGCACTTATACTGTAATTTTGACTAATTCCGCCGGTTGTACAGATACAAGCTCTGTCGATGTAGTTGTTAACCCGGCAGCAATAGTTACCGCTTTTGCGACTCCTAATCCAATATGCGAGGGTGATACATTATATCTGACTGCCAGTGGCTATGGTACCTTTAGCTGGAGTGGGCCGAATGGCTTCACATCGAACCAACAGAGCCCTGTTATTCCGGATATCTTACTGGCAGATGGAGGAAATTATGTGGTTACTTTCACTAACATGCAAGGCTGTATTGGCTCTGATACGATTACTGTGATTGTTAATCCCAGTCCTGCAGTTGTAGCCGGAGCTTCGCCTAATCCGGTTTGTGAAGGTAGTTCATTACAATTGTCTGCCACCGGAACCGGAACTTTCAGTTGGACAGGACCTAACGGATTTACATCCAATCAACAAAACCCTGTAATTAATAATGTTTCCCTGGCTGCTGCCGGTGATTACATTGTTTCAATAGTAAATGCGCAGGGATGTAGTAATGCTGATACAGTAAAAGTGGTGGTTAATGCGAGACCATCAGTGATTGCTTCTGCTACGCCTAATCCTGTTTGTACAGGAAGTACGCTTTATCTGAGTGCCAGTGGATCCGGTACTTTTAGCTGGACTGGTCCGAATGGCTTTTCTTCGAATCAACAGAATCCGGCTATATCAAATATCACCCTGGCAAATGCGGGCAATTATATTGTCACTTTGATCAATGCTCAGGGTTGTCAGAATAAAGATACGGTCACTGTAATAGTCAATCCGGCACCAATAGTCAATGCTGATGCTACGCCAAATCCGATCTGTGTTGGTAGTACGCTAAATCTTTCATCTACGGGTTCAGGTACGTTTGCATGGACTGGTCCGAATGGATTTAGCTCGAATCAGCAGAATCCGGTTATTCCGAATATTTCACTGGCTTATGATGGTGATTTTATCGTTGTAGTTACCAGCCAACAGGGTTGTGTGAGCCGGGATACCGTACATGTAGATGTTTATCAATTGCCAAATGTTACAGTTACTGCTACTCCTAATCCAGTGTGTCAGGGCGAGTTAGTACAGTTCAATGCTACCGGCAATGGCTCTTATGAATGGTCAGGACCTATGAACTATCACTCCAATAAGAAAAATCCGCTGCGCAGGATGAATGATGTGGGAATGTCTGGTAATTATACAGTCACAGTCACTTCACCTGAAGGATGCAGTGCTACCGGAAGTGTATCGGTGACTGTACATCCGGGTGTCGTGGGCGAAGCCAGCTCCAATGCGCCGGCTATCTGTCTGGGCTCGGAATTAGAACTTTATGCTACTGGTGGTACGACATATCACTGGACAGGTCCGAATGGATTTTCATCGAATCAACAGAATCCTGTATTGCCTAATTTCCAGATCATTAATGTGGGTAGATATATCGTCGAGATTACCAATTCTTATGGATGCTCCAAACTAGATACGGTAAAAATTGATGCCCTGTACCCACCTCAAGCCAGTGCTTCGTATGATCTGACTACAGCATGTGTAGGAAGTGATCTTCAATTATTTGGATTCGGAAGAGGACAATATTACTGGACAGGCCCGGCAGGATTTAGTTCTACAGAGCAAAATCCGGTTGTGCATAATGTCAGTGCTGCTAACTCCGGAAATTATAAATTAGTAGTCACAGGAATCAATGGTTGTTCGGATGCAGTCATTGTGGTTGTTCAAATTCATGCATTGCCAACGCTGTCTGTTATCGCAGGTCCGATCGTAACCTGTGAAAGTGAAAGTGTACAGTTGAAATCAGAAGGCGAGGGTAGTATTTCCTGGGATGGACCGTATGGATATCATTCAGATATAGCGAATCCATTGATTGATAATATTCCGCTCTATATGCAGGGTTATTATGTAGCTACATGTACAGGTAAGACAGGCTGTATCAGCAGAGATTCAGTTTTAGTCCAGGTGACAAAATCACTGGTAGTGAATGCCTATGCAGATCAACCTTTAGTATGTGAGGAAGGTAGGCTGAGATTGTTTGCCTCAGGTGGTGAATCGTATTATTGGACTGGTCCGGGAGGCTTCCATTCCAATGATCAGAATCCGGTAATCGACAATGTGCAACCCGAAGATGCCGGCACCTATCAGGTACTCGTTTATAATCACGGTGGATGTTTTGGTACTGCCTATGTGACGGTAGAAGTGACTCCGCTGGATTATGAACCGTATGTCTATGCTTCACCAAATCCGATATTAGAAGGCGGGCAGGTGACTTTCTATACATCAGAAGCTGATGCATTTAAATGGACGGGACCACAAGGTTTCCATTCTGATTTGAAGAACCCTGTGATCGCTGATATTAATCGTGATCAGGCTGGTTTGTATCAGGTTCAGTTGAGTGATCCTTCCGGTTGTCCGGTCATACGTAAAGTGGTACTACGGGTATTATACTATAGTGAATGCTGTTGTTACAATCCGAACTGTATTCCTACCAGCAATATTCCGTGCCCGGACTATGGCATTGGTACCAATGGTGGCACTATATCGCCTAATCCGGCTTCGACAGAGTTAATACTGTCCGGCGCATTGGCAAGGAAGGCAAACTATAGTATTTTCTCATCTACAGGAACTTTAGTGAAGAAAGGAGTAAGTACTGATGCGCGGGTTGATATCCGATCACTGGATAATGGATCGTATTATATTATTTGGTCACTGGATGGCTTTGCTGAGATTTATCGAAATCCATTTATTAAAATTCAATAGAAGTATTTATAAAATGATATAAGTCAATAATTTTTATAATTTTACATGCCATGATGAGAAGAATAATCTCCGTATGAATTAATGTAAAAATCAGAGGAATTATTGAATGAAATTTAGACACTTTACTGTTATAACAGTTTTGTTATGCAGTTTATATACCTTGGTACTCAATGGTCAGGACTGCCCGGTCATTGATGCTTCAGCCTTAAAAATACCATGTTATAAATCCGGAACATGTCCGGGAACGATGACTGCATACAATTTTAATCCACCGCAGACTGGATGGACAATTGTTGGGGGGTCATTCAATGCTATTTTTGGAAATCCTACATACTGTGCCTTATTAAATACAACTAAAAGTACATTGACTTATGCTTCCAAGAACTGTGGAGTCTCTGATGTTAGTTTTGATTGCCGGAAGACCGGACCGGCGGGTACTATTAATTTTGTTGCAGAAGTAAATGCGGGAAATGGTTGGGTAACCTGTGGTTCAGGAAGTACAAGTAGCAATGCATACACCTCAGCTTCCTTTACCGGAATTAATTTATATGGTGATAATGTCCAGGTCAGAGTTAGGATAACATCTCGGGAAGATCCGGGGATTAATTTATTGGTTGATAATTTTTCAATTAATGATTATTCACTTACAGGTACCATAACAGAGCCCGGATGCAATGTGTGTTCTGGCGAGGAATTGATTCTTCAGGCATTAGTTAGTGGAATCAGTGGCAATTCTCAGATCGACTGGTATGAAAGCGCTTCCAATCCACCTTATCCAGGTGGGACGCTTATAGGTTCATCAACGATCACTACAACAGAAATTCCAAATAATGAGTTGGAACCCGGTGAGGAATGCCCAAAGTTAGTCAGTATATTTATCGATGCCTGCAATGGCTCTGGTCAGGAGCAGGATAATGAGTTTGTGATATTAACGTCTGGATCCGGATTTAGTGTTCCTGATCTTTCAATTGATATTCCAAACAATAATGGCCCCAGTGCGAATGGTGATATCGGTCCGGGAAGTAGCGGGTCCTGCCATTTGCAAGCGCCTTCTGCTGCTTTGTGGGCAAATATGTCCAATGATGGCTGTAGTAATATTTATCAGGGAAACCCAAGTCAGACGATCCCACCTAATGCTTATGTACTTGTATTTACCAGTGTAAATGAAAATGTGGATTATGATCTTAGTACACTCTGTGGATTAGGTTATGATATTTATATATTCCAGAGTGATTGTGCCCGTACTCAAGGGGCTTTTGTAAATGGTGACGGGAATGGTACCAGGACTACGTCTATTAGTGTCAGCCCAATAAATTGTTCTAATAGTATTACTTATGATGCAGATAATCCGGCTATAGATCCGCCAATGGATGGTGATATGGTATATCTGGATAATACAGGTTCTCTGGTTTATGGAAATAATGGCTGTACAGTACCACCACTGAATAGTATTCAGATACCTAAATCATACCGATCTGTAGTGAATCCCTTTAGTTATTCCAGTTCCTGTGATGGTGATAAATACGTGCAGGGAGTTATAAATTATACAGGTTGCACAGAAGCACTAACGCCGGTTTATTCTTATACTGTCATCTGTCCTGATGTGGTAACTCGGGATACAGCTATTTGTAATGGTTTTAAAGTAGATTTGAGCCTGCTCCGGCAAGTTAATGGAGGTAATAATGATGTCATTGTAACCTATCATTCAGCGACACCGCCCGGACCAGGGAATCAGCTGCCCGGACCAGTGGTGCAGCCTTCAGTGAATACTACCTATTATGTCAAAGCAGATTACTTAGGAAAATGTAGCGATGTCAGTGCCATAAATGTAACTGTAAATCCGCTTCCAACAGCAGTAGCTAATGTGACACCTAATCCGGTTTGTGAAGGCATGGATGTAAATTTTACCGGTAGTGGGGGTGTAAATTATCTATGGATAGGACCAAATTTCTTTTTCAGCATTTTGCAGAATCCAACTATTCCAAATGTTAGTATTGTAAATGCCGGTACTTATTATCTTATAGTAGGAAATCAGTTCAATTGCCCGGATACCGCAACATTGGTACTTTCTGTAGTGCCCGGCCCTACGGCAAATGCGACAGTTGATAATAATACTATTTGTGAGGGTAGTGATATTAATCTTCATGCTACCGGTGCAGGTTCTTATTCATGGAGTGGACCGAATGGATTTACTAGTACGTCAGCAGATCCTGTGATTACGGGGGCGACGGTTGCTGCTTCCGGAACTTATTCGGTTACTGTTACGAATGCTTCCAATTGCTCTGATGTAGCCTCTGTAACGGTTACGGTAAATGCCAATCCTGTTGCAACTGCCACCGCTGATGATTCTACCTTATGTGTATCTAATCCATTAAATCTGCATGTCACCGGAGGTGGAACTTACAGTTGGAGTGGACCGAATGGATTCACAAGCTCTTCATCCGATCCCAGTATTAGTAGTGTTGACTTACCGAATGGTGGACTTTATACTGTGACTGTTACCAATGGTTCGGGCTGTACATCCACCGCTGCAATTAATGTTACAGTATCACAGTGTGCCTGTCCTGACCCACCACAGGTATTTGCCGGAAATGATACTTCACTGTGTATGAGTTCAACGCCTTTAGTACTTAATGGCTGGTTTACCAATGCCGGAAGTGTAACCTGGACTACTTCTTCAGCTGATGGTTCATTTTCTAATATCAATGATCCGGATGCGACATATTATCCCGGGTTGGATGATCGATTTAATCAAGGCGCTTTGTTGACTTTGACTACGGATGACCCTGATGGCCCCGGACCATGCGAGCCTGCTGTAGATTACATGAAAGTTTCATTTATACCTTCGGGTACAACTACCCTCAGTGGCTCACTGAACTTATGTAAACGGGAATGTGGAGGTGTACGGATAATTAGTCAAGGCGATACAGGTCCCTTTAGAGGATATATAGATTTACATACAGGTGGATTGCCTATTGGCGATGGATATCTGGGTTTATTTGATGTGATAGATTCCATTTATTTCTGCTATGGTCTCACTGATAGTATTCAATTCGATACGTTGACCCATACTGTGTATATGCCATCCTGGTGGAATCCTGTCCCTGTTACTGCGACATTTGATTCTTTGGTGAGCGTCAATACAGGTTGCAGCCAGGCTATTACCGGTTCTATTTCAATTCAACTTGCAGAATCGCCTGAAGTACAGATCACAGGCAATCTCTATTATTGTAGCGGTAAAAGAACTACATTGTCGGTGCCCTTTGGCTTTGATTCTTATGCATGGAACAATGGTGCAACGATTTATTATATTTCCGCTGGAAGTCCCGGTACATATAGTGTTACAGTAACCAACGATGCCGGATGTGCAGCTTCTGATACAGTTGAAGTGGTACAATATCCAACTCCAACAGTTAATATCCAGGGTAGTACATCTTATTGTGCTGGTAGTTATACTACTTTAGACGCAGGTGCCGGATTTATTCATTATGAATGGACAACCGGAAAAGATGATCAGACTATTAATGCTGACCAACCCGGTTTGTATGGGGTCACAGTAACAGATGTTAATGGTTGTACTGGTACTGCAACAATTATAATAACAGAAAGAGACCACCTGACTGGGGAGGTGGGGGGTGATACGGCTATTTGCCC
>CAZGKN010000091.1:0-11729 GCA_964525915.1 uncultured Saprospiraceae bacterium
ATGATTATGAATTCAAAAAAGTTAGAAAGGTTATTTAATCACACTGGTCTGATTTTTATAATTTTTACTTTCATCACCGGTATAGTGTACTTTATATGCCGATATGCTGGCTTTGTTACTGATTTTATTGGCTTTGAGCAAGGTTATGACAAGTGCGGTTATTTTCATATTTATGATTGTGCAAACCTTAAAAATTTCAGATATCTGCAGCATATATTTTCATGGGTTCTTTACAAATCTGTTGGTTCTGATACGATTTACTGGTACATCCTGTATATAGTAGCCCATGGAGCAGCAGCGACTTCAGTGTATTTGTTTTTACGTAAATTGTGTACACCCTATCTATCATTTGCAAAATGGTTTGCTTTTTTGAGTGCACTGTTATTTCTCGTCAGTCCGTATCAGAGTGAGGTAGTAGTCTGGAAGGTATGTATTCAATATTGTACTGTTGTAATTACTGTGTTTTTGGGTATGTACCTGATGCTTAGAGATTGCACAGATCAAAAGAAGTATTATCCGGCTTTGGTAATGTTTTTGTTCCTATTTGGTCTTTTTTCCCTCGAACAAACAGTGATTTTGCCTTTTGCTTTATTATTAATTTTCCTGTTTTTAAATATAGGTGGTGAGGCAAAACATTTTCGGAAGCGATTTTTCATCACCTACTTTTTACCTCAGTTTATTAGTATCCTTGGTTTTTTCTCATTAAGTAAAATATTTTATGGTAAATGGGTGATGCACTATGGTTCCGGTAGTTTTGTCCATCTGTTTTCTTTTGATACCATTGGCAAAGTATATACTTATTTTTTTAAAACAATTTTCTTAATCCGGGATTGGCCGCATGAATGGAAAATGAAATTTGTATCTATCATGGATAATCCATGGGTCAATCTTCCACTTTCAGTTATTCTGTTATTTGTATTAATCTATCTCGGGTATGAATATACCAGAGGTGATAAAATGAAGGGCTTATTGGCTCTATTTATTTTGCTTTATGGTTTATCTTTAATACCCGTAGTCCAGTTGTATATGACTATGCTTTTGCACATGGAAGGCGATCGTCTGGGTTATGTTTCATCTGCATTTATCATGGCTATATTGGTTTTATTGCTATATGAGTTAAGATCAATATTGCGCAATGTATTCTTGTTACTTTTTTTCACCATAAATATCTACTATAGCTTACTATATGCGCAAATGTGGGAAGAATCCAGACATGTGATGTGGAATTATCTCGATTCATTTAACTATAATGGTACTCAGAAAGTATTCGTACTTGGTATCCCTGATAATTATAAAGGCTTCCTGGAATTCAGGCGATATGGAGATGAATCCGGGTTAGAAGAAGCGCTGCAATATCGTAAGAAAGATATTTATCAAGGGAAGATCATTGAAGTGGTTCAATTTAACCAAATGACAATGAATGATGGAATGAAAGTTACCGCTCTCAATGATTCTACTCTTCATGTTGAATTTAATCAATACGGGAATTGGTTTTGGCGTGAAGGCATTGGTGCATCAGATCACGAAACTCCGAATTTTAAGTTTCACCTCCTGGATTGGGGTTATGAAGTCACTCTCCGAAATTTTGACAGGAAGCGTGATATTGTACTTTACCCACAGAATGGGAGATTCGTCGAATACCATTGGAAATAATGCTACTTATTCATAAGCGATGAACTGACTATTTGTCAGATGTGTTATCTTTGCAGCTGCAAAAAAAATATCAAATGTTTGAAGTTCAGGACCGGAGTCAGATCAAAGTTATTGATGAAGAGAGACAGGGTGAAGCTTTTGCCAGTCCGGAATCAAATGCTGTGCTAGGTAAATTCTATATTGAGAGTTATGGCTGTCAGATGAATTTCAGTGATAGTGAGATTGTTGCGAGCATCCTTAGTAAGGCGGGTTATGGTAGTACGACGGATATTCAGGAAGCTGACCTGATATTGATAAATACCTGTTCTATTCGTGAGAAAGCGGAGGATACGGTATTCAACCGATTGGTTCACTTCAATGCGATGAAACGTAAACGCGCAGGTATTACCATTGGTGTCCTCGGATGTATGGCTGAAAGGATGAAAAAGAACCTGCTCGAACAAGAGAAGTTAGTTGACCTGGTGGTGGGACCTGATGCTTACAGGGATTTACCTAATCTGATTTCTAAGACAGAAGACGGGAGCCGGGGTATAAATGTGCTACTCTCAAGGGAAGAAACCTATGCGGATATCACACCGGTACGATTGGATACGAATGGCATTAGCGCCTTTATCAGCATCATGCGGGGATGCGATAATATGTGTTCATTTTGTGTAGTACCATTCACCAGAGGTCGTGAGCGTAGTCGTGATCTGTATAGTATTTTGGCCGAAGCGAAAGATCTGGCAAATCGAGGATATAAAGAAATAACACTATTAGGACAGAATGTGGATTCCTATCATTGGGAATCTGAGGAAGAAAATAAGCGCATCACATTTGCCCAATTACTGGAAGAAGTCGCGAAGTCAGTACCTGATGTCAGGATCCGTTTTTCAACTTCTCATCCCAAAGATATTACGGATGAAGTATTATATACGATAGCTGCTTATGACAATATTTGCAAGTACATACATTTACCAGTCCAATCCGGTAGCAGCCATATTCTGGAGATGATGAACCGCACTTATGACCGGGAATGGTATATGAACAAGATCCGCAGGGTATATGAAATCATACCGGATTGTGCTATTTCAAGTGATATTATGACCGGATTTTGTACTGAGCGAGCAGAAGACCATCAGGATTCGATCAGTATGATAGAATTTGCCCGATATACGATGAGTTATATGTTTGCTTATTCCGAACGACCAGGCACTTTGGCTGCACGGAAATATGAAGATGATATTTCACTGGAGGTGAAGAAACAAAGACTCAACGAAGTAATAACTGTACAGCGCAGAGTCTCTTTTGAATCGAATCAGGCAGATATTGGAAAGACATTTGAAATATTGTTGGATGGCTATTCAAAGAAAGATGAGAATATGATAAAAGGTAGAAACAGCCAGAATAAAGTTGTTATAATACCTGATAATAATCATAAATTAAAAGTGGGTACTTATGTACAAGCGCGGATAGTTGATTGTACCAGTGCTACATTAATCGGTGAGTTGCTATAGATGGATACCAATGTAAATCTGAAAGCAATCAAACGCAGGTTTGAGATTCTGGGCAATAGTGAGGGCCTGGAGCAAGCCCTGCAGACTGCAGTACGTGTAGCACCTACTGATCTCACTGTATTGATAACAGGGGAGAGCGGGAGTGGTAAAGAAGTTTTCTCGAAAGTAATTCATTCACTTAGTCTGCGCAAACACAACCCATTTATCGCTATTAACTGTGGTGCGATTCCTGAAGGAACGATCAATAGCGAATTGTTCGGTCACGAGAAAGGATCATTTACCGGCGCTATCGGTGAGCGAAAAGGTTACTTCGAGACGGTTAACGGGGGTACGATATTTCTGGATGAGATTGGTGAGATGCCCTTAGACACGCAAGCATTTTTGCTACGGGTATTAGAGACCGGTGAATTCATCAGGGTAGGCTCATCAAAGTCACATAAGACAGATGTCAGAGTTATCGCTGCGACGAATATCAATCTGGAAGACCTGATCCGTAAAGGCAAATTCAGGGAAGATCTGTATTTCCGGTTAAATACCGTGCCGATCAGAGTACCACCTCTGCGTGACAGGACGGAGGACATTCATATTTTATTTAGAAAGTTTGCGCTTGATTTTGCTGAAAGATATGCTACGACAAGCATAACATTGGATCCGCAATCATGGAATCTCCTGGAAAGATATAATTGGCCGGGAAACATACGTGAATTAAGAAATGTAACTGAGCAACTTTCAGTCATGGCAGATCATCGGGAGCTATCAGTAGAAGATGTATTGAAGATCGCACCTCAATTATCAAAACGAAACTTGCCCAGTATCGTACCTGCTACCCAGGATGATGTTCCGATGTCAGACCGGGATTTATTATATAAGTTTTTATTTGAGATCCGGTCGGACGTGAATGACCTAAAAAGCCTGGTTTTTGAATTAATCAGCAGTAATCAACTTACAGTAAGAGATATTAATAGTTTAAGACAATTAAGAGGGTCTGAACAGATTTTACCTACTTCTGAAGAATTGCATAATGAAAAATATTTCCCTGCGGCAGTGTATCCTGATAATTCTCATCCGGTGATTATCCAGCATGATGATTCGCACTTTTATGAGCCTTTGGATGAAGTGGTAGATTCCCTTTCTATTGAAGTGATGGAGAAGCAGTTGATAGAAAAAGCATTGAAGAAACATAATGGCAAACGAAAAGAAGCTGCTAAAGAATTAGGCCTTTCTGAAAGAACACTGTACCGCAAGATTAAGCAGTATGATTTGACACACATTGGGTAAAGATGGTTTTTATTTATATTTAAAAAATGAATGATTAGATTTATTATTAAAGTTGGGATTGTACTCGTTATAGGCATTCTTATATATAATTATTTTCTGGGAAGTCCGGAGGAGAAGACGCAGTCAGAAGCTGTTTATGATAAGGTCAAATCATTGACGGTCTCTGTTGTTGATGTACTGAAGACTGAAAAAACTAAATTTGATCAGGGTAAATATGATACAGCAATTGATAAAGTTGATCAGGTTTTTAAAATGCTGAAGTCTGATGATTCCAAATTATCAGACGCACAAAAAGCTGAATTAAAGCAACTCGAAGACGAAAAGAAAGTATTGAAGCAAGATATAGATGCTACCGGGAAGATGAATAAAGCAGAAGCTGATAAAGCGGCTGAGGGATTAGACCAGCGACTTTTGGAATTGCTCAAACGCTCAGAAGAATTGATAAAAGAGAAATAATATGAAGACCAAAAAAGAAATAATAGACAACTGGTTGCCCAGATATACCGGCGTGCCATTGGAGAAGTTTGGCAAATACATCATACTGGTTAATTTCAGAGATTATGTAGTAAAATTTAGTGAAAAATTTGGTGTTGAAATGCATGGACAAGGTAAAGCTATGCAGAGTGCGACGCACAATGGAATAACGATTATCAATTTTGGTATGGGTAGCCCAAATGCAGCCACCATCATGGATCTACTTGAAGCGATCATGCCGGAAGCCGTTTTGTTTTTAGGAAAATGTGGCGGAGTTAAAAAGAAAAATAAAGTAGGGGATCTGATTTTACCTATTGCGGCAATCAGAGGTGATGGCACGAGTGATGATTATATGATGCCGGAAGTGCCTGCATTACCTTCCTTTGCCTTACAGAAAGTCATTTCTACGGCAATCCGGGAGAATGAGATGGATTACTGGACAGGTACTGTTTATACTACCAACAGAAGGATATGGGAGTTTGATGAAGAGTTCAAGGATTATCTCCGTTCACTGCGCGTGATGGCAGTAGAGATGGAGACAGCTACTATTTTTACTGTCGGTTTTCATAACCGCATCCCTTGTGGTGCATTGCTGTTAGTCTCAGATATTCCGATGATACCGGAAGGTGTGAAAACTGATATTAGTGACCAGAAAGTAAGTTCTTCTTTTGTTGATGCACATTTGAATATCGGGATACAATCATTGCAGATGTTGCAGGAGAATCACCAGACAGTAAGGCATCTGAGGTTTTAGAGTTTACCTGAAATTTTAATAACTGTAGTTTAGTTATCCTAAGTATCCATTTTTTGAGTGAAATTAGATAAGCCTATTGATCTTTACTGATAAACCACGAAATATCCTTTAATAATAGAGAGAATTAATTTAGTCAATCGCTCAAATTAATAATATTCATATATAAAAAAGCCATATAATTTGGCTACTTTTGCCGGACTTTAGAATGATACACGATTTATGGTTGGAAATGAAAGGATAATACCCATCAATCTGGATGAGGAGATGAAGACAGCGTACATCGATTACTCGATGTCTGTTATTGTTTCCAGAGCCTTGCCTGATGTGCGGGATGGTTTAAAACCGGTACACAGAAGGGTATTATATGGTATGGATGGTTTGGGTCTTGCGCCAGGCAAACCGCATAAGAAATCTGCGAGAGTAGTAGGGGAGGTCTTAGGTAAATATCACCCGCATGGTGATGCTTCTGTGTATGATACGATGGTTCGTATGGCACAGGACTGGAGTATGCGCTATCCGATGGTGGATGGTCAGGGTAACTTTGGTTCGATGGATGGCGACAGCCCGGCAGCCATGCGATATACTGAAGCCCGACTGACCAGGATAGCTGAGGAATTATTAAGGGAGATTGAGAAGGAGACCGTTGATTTTCGCTTGAATTTTGATGACTCACTCGAAGAGCCTACTGTACTGCCTACTCGAATACCTAATTTATTGATTAATGGTGCCAGCGGTATAGCCGTAGGTATGGCTACTAACATTCTGCCACATAACTTAAGTGAAGTGGTCGATGGTATTGTGGCTTATATAGACAATGACTCATTGACTTCCAATGATATGCTTCAATATATCAAAGGCCCGGACTTACCTACCGGAGGTATCATCTATGGAACTTCTGGTATTGAAGATTACTTTAATACAGGGAGAGGCAGAATAGTCGTACGGGGGAAAGCGGAGATAGAGACAAATGGTAACAGAGAATCGATCATTATTACTGAGATACCTTATCAGGTAAATAAAGCCTCTTTGGTTTCGAAAATTGCAGAGCTAGTCAATGAAGGAAAGATCGTAGGAATCAGCGATACCAGAGATGAGTCCGATCGACGTGGAATGCGTATCGTAGTCGATATCAAGCGTGATGCCATGTCTTCTGTGGTATTAAGTAAATTATTCAAATACACACCCCTGCAGTCCTCTTATGGTGTCAATACTGTAGCACTGGTACACGGTCGTCCTATGACACTTGGGATTATAGAGATGATCAGGCACTTTACTGATTTTCGAGTTGAAGTTGTAGTTCGTAGAACTAAGTTTGAACTGCGTAAGGCAGAGGAAAGAGCGCATATTTTATTGGGATTGTTAATAGCGCTGGATCATCTGGATGAAGTGATTGCCTTAATCCGGGGGTCAAAAACGGTAGAGGAAGCACACAATGGCTTGATGACTACTTTTGATCTCAGTGATATTCAGGCAAAGGCGATTCTGGATATGCGTCTCCAAAAACTCACCGGTCTTGAAAGACAAAAGATCAAAGATGAGTATGATGAATTAATGAAGACCATCGAATATCTGAAAAGCGTGCGTGAAAGTACTGATTTACAGAAAGAGATTGTAAAAACTGAACTCCTGGAAGTCAAAGAGAAGTATGGCGATGCCCGTCGTACTGAGATTACCCATGCAGAAGGTGAAATTGCTATTGAAGATCTGATTGCCGATGAAACGGTGGCTATTACGATATCTCACATGGGTTATATCAAAAGAACTAATCTAAGTGAATACAAACCACAACATCGAGGCGGCAGGGGCTCCCGGGGTGCCAAGACCCGGGATGAAGACTTTGTAGAGCACATGTTTATAGCGTCGAATCACAATTATTTGCTGTTGTTTACTGAGTTAGGCAGATGCTATTGGTTGAGAGTATTTGAGATTCCTGAGGCGACGAAAGTTGCCAGTGGCCGCGTTATTCAGAATCTGCTCAATATACCTGCTGAAGATAAGATCAAAGCCTATATCCCTATAGAGGATCTCAATGATACAGAGTTTATCAATTCACATTACATCGTATTTTGTACCCGTCAGGGTGTTGTGAAAAAGACATTAGTAGAAGAATATAGTCGTCCAAGATCCAATGGTATCAATGCATTGACGATTAAAGATGGTGATACTCTGTTGGAAGCCAAACTGACCAATGGTAATCAGGAAATCCTGATGTCCAATGCAAAAGGCCGTACTAATCGCTTCAATGAAAGCACCGTACGGGCTACCGGACGTACTGCTGCTGGTGTGATAGGTATTCGTCTGGATTCAGAAAATGATTATGTGGTAAATATGATTTGTGTGGATCCGCATGATGAAATGGTATCTATTTTTGTAGCTTCAGCAGAAGGATTCGGAAAACGATCTGCATTGTCAGAATATCGGGTTACCAATCGCGGTGGTAAAGGAGTGACTACGATGAAGATTACTGATAAGACTGGTGGACTGATAGCAATTAAAGATGTCTATGATGGTGATGAGATGATGATAACTACCAAGTCTGGTGTTATTATTCGTATGCCATTGGAAAACATTCGTGTGATGGGCAGGGCTACACAGGGTGTGAGAGTGATCAGACTTGATGCCGGAGATTCTATTGCAGACCTGGCAGTAGTACGTGAAAGTGTATCAGGTAAAATAAGTAGCGAAGAAGAATAATTTTTTATTAACTATTTCTTAATTTGTTTTTAAATCGAGTATAACATTTCGTGAAACCATAAAAACATTCTATGTGTTTCTTAATGTGATAAAATAAATAATATGAAACAGATATTTTTTCTTTTGATTTTCATTAGTGCTGCACTTACTACAAAAGCACAGGATGATCCAACAAAATTAGCCGGTAAGGCAGATAAGATGCTCACTCGTTATTACATGAATAATAATGATATGGAGAATCTGAAAGAAGCAAAAACATTAATAGACAAGGCTGCTGCTATCGGATTAACTACAGCTGATGATTACAAAACCAAAGGGGAGATTTATGCTCAATATGGTATTACCGAGACATTGTTGAAACAGTTGAAGAATCAGAAACTGGAGCACCCGGATGCAGCTATTATTGCCAGTGATGCTTATATGAAGAGTTTCGAATTATATGTGAAGGACAGAGATAAGAAAAAAGTTATTGAAAAATTGGCAGAAGTGATTAATCCTTTAAATGCGGCGGGTTCTGATGCTATCGCAGCTAATGATTTCGAGTCTGCTTATCAGAATTTCAAACGGATTGTGACTATTCTGGATATGATAAAAGCAAATGATGGCACATGGCCATTGCAAAAACCCGAGGATTTCAATAATATCATTTATGTTGCCGGACTCACTGCCTTCAATAGCAACCACAAACCTGAAGCTACTGAGTATTATTTAAGAGCTTATAATAATGGTATGAAGACGGCAGAGATTTATGATGGACTATATCGCGTATATATTGATGATCAGGAAGATAAAGCTATCAAGTATCTAAAAGAAGGACGTGCCGCATTCCCGGATGATAATAATCTTTTGTTTAGTCAAATTAATTATTCACTGAAAAAAGGTGAGTTAGAGAATCTTATTGCTGACTTGAATAAAGCAATTGCGCTCGAACCAGAGAATATTTCTGTAATCAATACGACTGGTAATGTCTTTGATAAATTATATCAGACTGCCTCAGAGAAGAATGACACTGCAAAAGCAAACGAGTATTACGCAAAGGCCCTGGAGTATTATAACATGGCTTTGAATAAAGATCCGAAGAACGGTTTTGCATTATACAGTATTGGTACTTTGTATTATAACAAAGCTGCATTCTATATCAACAAAATGAATGCTTTAGCAGATGATATTTCTGCTACAGGGATGAAGAAATATAATGATTATCAGGCAAAAACGCGGGAAATGTTTGATAAAGCTTTGCCATTTTTCCAAAAGGCAGAAGAAGTAGATCCTAAAGATAAGAATACATTGATCGCACTTCGTGAAATATATGCAAGACTCAATGATTTGGAAAAATCAAAAGAGTATAAAGAAAAGATTGAAGCTTTAGGCAAGTAATGTCTTAAAATCCGATTTAAAAGGTATCCATTTGGGTACCTTTTTTATTTAATATGATATACATTTGTTTCTAACACATAAATTCTGTTATGATGGAAAGCAAACCAGACAGTTTACCTACAAATCCGATTAATGACTTAAATTTACAGTTACCGGATGATGTAATTTTTTATAAAGGTAAAGTAAGGAATATTTACAGGAAAGGAGAAAAGTTTGCTTCAGTGGCAACTGACCGGATTTCTGCATTTGACTATATTTTGCCCAGAGCCATTCCGTATAAAGGTCAGATATTAAACCAAACTGCTGCATTCTTTTTAAATTCAGTAAAAGATATAGTGCCTATTTGGATGGAGTCTTCACCACATCCGAATATTTCCTTGGGTAAGTCGTGTGAGCCTATCAAACTCGAAATGGTGATTCGAGGTTATCTGAGTGGTCATGCCTGGCGGGAATATAAATCCGGGAAGCGCTTGCTGTGCGGTGAACAAATGCCTGATGGGATGATCGAGAACGATCCATTCCCGCATCCAATTATTACGCCAAGCACTAAAGCAGATAGTGGACATGATCTGGATATCGCAGCGCAGGAGATATTAGCTCAAGAACTGGTAACCCCTGCTCAATGGGATGTGTTATCAGACTATACACAAAGACTATTTAAACGGGGTACAGAAATTGCATTACAAAAAGGATTAATCTTAGTCGATACGAAATATGAATTTGGTATATATGATGACCAGATCTATTTGATGGATGAGATCCATACACCTGATAGTAGTCGTTACTTTTATCGAAAATCATATCATTTTAATCAACTTACTGGTAAGAAACAACACCAGCTATCCAAAGAGTTCGTGCGTGAATGGCTTATATCTCGTAATTTCCAGGGCTTGGATGGTCAATCTATGCCAGATATGGATGATGCCATTGTTGGCGAAATTGCAGACAGATACATTGAACTATTTCAGACTATAACCGGTCAGACCTTCGTGCCAGTCGAATATTCTACTATAGAATCCGATATCCAGGAGATATTGACTACTTATTTTTCCGATTAGAAGCGTAAACTAATACCACCCGCCAGGTTTATACCATACGTAGGATATTTGTACCATCGTTGATATTTAACTGATGCCAGATTGTTTACATTCAGAAATGCTCCAAATTTCTCGGTAAAGAAATATTCAGCTCCCAGACTTAAGTCAAACATTGGAGGTAAAGTTCCTTCACTCAGAAATTGGTTCCTGTAAAATGAACCAGAGGCAAAATTCAAATCAGCTTTTAAGCGAAGTTTATCTTCAAGTGCTAAATATGCAGCATTAAATCCTAAACTAAATGGAACCAGCCCAAATACTTTACTGTAGTGCCTTGCTTCCCCAAGTTGTCCTAAGAAATTAAGTGAAGTCTGAAGTTTATCAAAGAACTTAGCACTTAAATCCCCGCCAAAATAAAATATGTTAACATCATCAACTACTACATCAAATTGTCGGATATCAACTGTGGATTGGATAAATAACGGATAATCCTTTTGCGGTTTATATCCGGCTTGCAGTCGGTATGAAATATTTCGGATCCCGCCTGATAATCCACCATAGAAATCATAATATTTAGTATTGAAAGGGCCACCATAGTGTGATTCCAGAAAAGGATTATAGGTAGATATTCGTTTGAAACTCTGTTCATATAAATCACCACCTGCGCCGGCAAACACCATGATTGCCGGACCAGCCAAATTCAGATTTGCTTCTATGTCAGGGAAAAAAACAAATCCACCTGTCGAATTGACAAAGTTTGCACCTACTTTTAATTTGAATATTTCCCCATGGAAACTAAATGATGGTTTGACATTGAATTTATTAAAATTGATAACTGTCGTATCTGAATATCGGTACAATGCATTAGTGATATCTACAGTGATCGCATGTTTTTCTGCGAGCCACTTTGTAGCACCTATATCTATCCCCAACTTGTTCTCATTTGTATTTTCATTATTTAAATTAAAG
>CAZGKN010000092.1:0-11451 GCA_964525915.1 uncultured Saprospiraceae bacterium
GTGAAAAGACCTGATCAGGATTTTTACGAATTTCTTTCCAGATATGAGCTCTCAGCTCAGCGTATTTAATTTTCCGTCCTTTGATTGGTTTCGGAGTAAAGTATTTTGGCATTCTTAATGGGGCTTGATAATAGCGTAGTTCAATTCGCCGGTGTCCGAGATAGTGAGTATAAATTTCTGTGATTCCGCAGGATTAAACGTTTCATCTGTAGTACTGAACTCACCCTTTATAATGATTGCTTTATCCGGCGCTTTAAATTCGCATACCTGATAATTTAATTTCTGATTAGGATCATAAGGATCAAAATAAGTGCCGGCGACAGCGTCAAACTGCATTATATTTCCTTCCTGATCATAGATAAAGAGCTGGAACTCGTAGATACCTAATCCCATCTTGAATATGATGCAGGCCTTATATTTCTTACTCAGATCGAAGGTAAATGCAGGGATATATTCAATGAAATCACCGGCATTAGAATGAGGCAGGCTGTCATCTTCAGCGATAAACATATTGACCAGCACTTCAGAAAGAGGTTCATCAGAAAAGGATTCTGCATTATTCACGTCATAAGCCAGCGTGAGTGGGAATTCAGCTTTCTCAAACTTACCGAGAAAAATCTGAAATAAATCTTTTTGTTCCATATTAGTGTATTAATGTCAAAAGGGCATATAGTGTTTAATTCAAACATTGATTTCTTGCTGAATGAGTAGCTAAATCTAGTTGAAATATTAATTTTTAATGAAAACTGCAAAATCTACAAATCTGCAAAATCGCTAATTTGCTAATTCGCTAATCTGCAAAACCACAAATAAATATTTCAACAATAAGATATCACTTTGTTTTTCTTGCAATCAGAGATTGCAAGGCCTCAGTACCCAATGGCGTTGTAATCACCAATTGCAACCTGAATATTGGATTTATCAGTGTATTAATCATAAAACTTGTAAGTCTTGACAATTAACCGTTTAAGATATCAGGGCTAACGCCCCTTGTTCGCATTTGAACCAGAATCCTACAAAGAAAACAGGGCTAACGCCCCTTGCTTCTTTTTATAAATCTATCTTGTTTTCACCACTAAAACACTGATGCGCTTTGGCTACGATCACATGTATCGTGCCTACAGCAATCATTTTGTGGGCTGTTCAACCCACCGGATTAAAATCCGGTGCTATAATATTTGTCGAGCCTATAGCTCTTTGATCCGACCACTGTTTGGAAATGATTCCACAATCTCTAGTAATGATGAGGAAGATTGCGCAGCAAGCCTGTCTGATAGACATAGCATTGCCAGGGCTGCAAGCAGCCATTGAAATTTGTAAAACATGTAAATGGAATTATATAGTGAAAAAATTAATTACATAGCTGTGGAAATTAATAGGTCGTGTCAAAGTTTCCCTGGGTGATATGCAATGAGTTAACTGTTAAACTATCTCCCCATCGCTTTAGCAAATAGCCGTTAAAAGTTCCACTGATGATATGATTTGTTTCGTCAAATTTAGTGACGGTAAGATTGAAGGGTTTAGTAGTATCCATAACAAAATTCGATGAACCATATTTAGGAGAATCCCTAAACTCTATACCAAAAAGTGCTAGTGTTATAGGTCCTTTATATTCACCGACAAATGGTTCATGCACTTCTATATACATCTTTTCGGTAGCATGAAATGCGGCATAATTTTTTGCGCCACTAATCCTGAAAGTATAGATATCCCAGTACACTCCAACGGTCCTGTACGAGGTATTTTTTTCATTGCAGTTACTCCAGGGCTTACCATTGATGAGCATACTCATAGTGCCTCGGCCGGACTGCGTCGCAGGTTTTAGACAGTCACAACAGGCAGAGGGTGGGTCTTCCTTATCGCAGGAAGATGACGACAGGATACAAGATAGACCGATCAGGGTAAAAAAAAGTGAAAAATGTCTCATGGTATTGAATCTTAGATTTTAAGCTTGACGGTTTTTCATTTAATAAATATAGTAATTTGCAATATAAGTGTTATCTCGATTTAATCTTCAAATTACTCCAATCAGCACAAGTTTTCAATAACTTCACTAATATAGATGCTAAGACAAGTGTGGTCGGCAATAATAACTATCAGCAGAATGTGCTCAATGATGAATTGTTGAAAGAAATGATCGAGATTTTACGCTTGATATACAGTAAACTTAAATAGGTGAGATACTATCACATATCACTTGCAGCAATTGATCTACATATACGGCTTTTTATACGCAAATCCACGAGAAAGCACTGAGATTACTAAGTGCGACCTTTTCACTTTGCGTTAAATAGAAAAACATCTGTAATTAGAAAATATTCTGTAATTAGAAAATATCCACGCAAAGCCGCTAAGGAGCGCTAAGACCGCAGAGAAATTTCTGATAGACTCTGCGATCTCTGCGAAAGTCTTTGCTTACTTTACATGAAATGAAATGCTCGTTTTTGTTTAAATTCTATTCTCTCTTGCAATCAGAGATTGTAAGGCTTGTGTACCCGATTACTTTACAAACTGCGATTATGGTTAGTGATTCTGCAAATCAGATCAGATCAGTAATCAATCCACGATCATCGTGCTGTGGTCCAGTTCCTGCATCTTTATTCCAGCAGGAATCTGTCGGAACTCATACTGTTGATTGCGCAGTTGTGGTGTAAATCCGGCGCCCCGTATAGCTTCCTGAATACCATTGGCAGTGAAACGAAACTGTGATCCTGCTGCAGAGACTACATTTTCCTCGATCATAATACTCCCAAAATCATTGGCTCCGGCGTGAAGACTCAGTTGGCCGATTGCTTTACCTACGGTCAGCCAGGAGGCCTGGACATTAATGATATTGGGTAGCATTATCCTGCACATAGCGATCATGCGGATATATTCATCACCGGTGCAGTTATTACTTGCCCGTTTCAGTTTCTTGAGCATTGTAGCTTCATCCTGAAATGGCCAGGGAATAAATGCCAGAAAGCCTTTTGCACCAACCGGTTTCTCAGACTGTACCTGCCGTATAGCGGCGAGATGCTCCATCCGCTCAAGGTGTGTTTCTACATGGCCAAACATAATGGTCGCACTGGTAGTCAGACCCAACTGATGTGCTGCCCGCATGATATCCAGCCATTCCTGGCCGCCACACTTCCCTTTGCTGATTAATCGCCGTACCCGATCAGAAAGAATCTCAGCCCCCGGTCCCGGGAATGAGTCCAGTCCAGCATCCATCAGTGCACTTAATACCGCCGTATGACTCAACCCATCACGCTTTGCTATGTGTGCGACTTCAGGCGGGCCCAATGCATGTAGTTTTATGTTGGGGTAATTTTGCTTAAGCTTTTTAGATTGGGATACAGCGTTTTTAATTGTCTGAACAAGTCAGTATAATAATCCAGTCCCAGATCCGGATGGTGTCCGCCCTGTAGCAGCAACTGTTCACCGCCATACTCAAACATTTCTTCGATCTTCTGTTTATACTGATCGATCGTAGTGACATAAGCTTCCGGGTGTCCGGGGACTCTGTAGAAATTGCAAAATTTACAATTAGCAACGCAGACATTCGTCGTATTCGAATTACGATCAATGATCCAGGTTACAATATTTCCGGGGACATGGTGCTGACGAAGCGCATTCCCCACGTACATCAGGTCCGCTGTAGATGCATTTTCAAACACAAAAACACCTTCTTCAGGTGTCAGCCATTCCAGATCAAGTGCCCGGGCTAATAAAGAATCAACCTTCATTATATCTAAATAAAATAAGCTGTAAAGATACAACAATTGCCTCGATGAAAATCAAAAGAACACAAGCATGAAAATGAAAGCTCGCATGAAGGCAAGGCTATCATGGGAAATTATTTTTTAATAAAAGAGCAATGGTATCCATCCGCTGTGATCAAAAAATAAGCACCATTTTCTAATCCCGGCAATGAAATTCTACTTGAGTGCGAATCATACTCAACTTCTGTCACAATCCTGCGGAGTTTTCCGGAAGTCGAATATATGAAGACCGGCAACTGAATTTTCCCGACAAGGTATAATTGTTCATTCACCGGATTTGGAAAGGCCTTCAATTTCCCAAATTGATTATCAATTGAATAGACATGATTACTCACGCTATCCACATATTCATAGGCACCGACATCTACATGCGCACCCTGAGGGCGTATGACACCACGGATATCCGTATGTGGTGCAACTGAATCCAGGCCTGCATCAATTGCCGGGCTGGATGCATTAAGACTGAAATCACCGGCATTAAAATCGCTGAAAAACAAATCATAGTCAGCGTATGATTTTGCAATCAGATTATTTGACACCAGGGTATCCACATTGATCTGGCAAGCCAGATTATTCTGCACTACACATCCCTCACTCGGAGTGCCATCCTTATGATCTGTCACCAGTATCCACGCCGGGCCAGGTGTGACATCCGGTGTAGGATCGATCACTGTGTTGTTGATAATTTTACAATCGTATGCGCCATACATGGATATTCCATGCCAGTGATCTACTACGATCAGATTATTTTCTATCGTCCAATTGCGGTAAGGGCCATCGAAACACCCGATACCTTGCAATGCTCCTCTGAATGGTTGATTTATATCTTCATAATTGATAATTGTATTTCCACGAATGGTATTGAACTCAAATCTCTCATTATTCAGATTAAATGACTGAATACCATCATCATGATTCGCATTCACGTCATAACAATTCTTGATAATATTCGATTCCACATTGATAAATGATCCATTGGGACGAATGCCATCGCCTGCGAAATTCGTAATCCGGTTTCTCAATACCTGACTACTGTTGCCACTGATAGATATCCCGAAATTGACATTGAGGAGAATATTATCTTCCACCACAGAATGATCTCCCTCTATCAATATACCGCTCACGGATTTTTCGTTCCAGTCATCCATACTCCAGGAAGCCGCATCCGGAATACTGCGCAACGTACATCCACTGATGCGGATATAAGCAGAAGGTCCATGCCATCCGTGCGATTCGAGGAAAATAAATGTACCATTAGAGGTAAAATTATATGCAGATGCATCGAAAGTAAGTCCGATCAATTGCCAGTGCATAGCTGCGGACAACTGGATATCAGCCAGGATAGGTTTAGCGCCCGGCGCTGCCATGATGACTATATCGGCGGCATTAACAGCTCCCCGGATAAAAACTTTTCCATGCAGTCCGGAAAGTAACATCAGCGTATCGCCGGCATGTACAGGTGCACCTTCATTCTTTGGAATCAACACACTGACACCTGCCTCATAAGGCAAAGGACTCCAGGATTGGGTTTCGATCAGATCATGATCAAATACTTCCTGCAGCGTGGACCAGGGCGCTATGTATGAACCATCATTGTCCATAGAACCATTAATGGGATCGACGTAAAATGTCTTTGCCTTGCTTTCATTAGTACTAAACAAAAGTGGTACATATATAAATAGTAAATAGAGAAACTTTCTCCGCATAAATTATTGATTTAAAATCCTATTTTATTACCGATTTATTCAAGAATTGATTCAATGGGTGCAGTATCTTGTAGCCATTAACCAATTTTGCTACCACTTCACCGGATATCCATAGCTCATTACTGATGGAGTGTGTCACTGCAAAACTCTTATGCTGAATCCATTTAAGCATCGGGTCATCGCTGCGGAATCCTTTAGGTGCGGATTTTAGGCTTTCTCCCACAATTTCCGGAAAATATTTTGCGAACTTTTTATCATTAACCAACTGTGTCCATACAGTCGGATGATCAGAGATGGCTTGTCTGATTTTGGTCAGCATTTGTGGCTCCGGCATGTAAATCCCACCACCAAGGAATGAGGCATCGGCCTCAAAATGCAAATAATAACCTGCATGCTGGCTTTTCCGGCCACCGGCAGCAATGAAAGCACCAAAATTTGTCTTGTACGGTTCTTTATTCTTCGAAAAGCGGATATCCCGATTGATACGAAACAAACAATCTTTGGCTGTCAGATTTTTGATGTCCATATCAAATTTGCTGATCTCATCGATTAGCAACTGCACCAATTGGATAAAACTTTCCCTGGCTTCGTCATATCTTTCTCTGTTGGCATGAAACCATTCCTTGTTATTATTGAACTTAAGATCAATGAGAAATTCTAAAACAGGAGTATAGTTCATGTGTATAATATTTTAAAATTGAAAGAAAATAATGGATAAAGTCCGATTTAAATATTCATAGATCACTATTCATCCAGCGGTTTCAGCGCTGCTATTTTCGCATTGAAATGTTGCATCATTTCCAGTTCTTTAGCGTGTGGCATCCGTCTATGCGGCAATATAGACGGATCATCCAGATTCGTCAAAGGTGCCTGCCCTGCATCAATAATCGCGATGGCATCGGCGAGCATATTGATTTCAGTTTCATATACACGATAAGCCAGACTATGGAATGTATCATCAGCCTGAATTTCCACTTTCTCACGTGCGATTAACAGTCCCCCATCAGCTTCTCCGGAGATAAAATGTGTCGTCACACCGATCGGCAGATCTTCAAGGATGGCCCATTTAAGTGCATCCAGCCCTTTGACCTGAGGCAAATAACCCGGGTGACCATTGATCACCTGATGATTCACAGCCAGTTCTGTCGGCAAGAGGCCTGCGCCCCCAATCAATATATGTTCACAGGAATGATTCGTATAAAAGATATCCAGTTCCTGCGCAGCAACCCGATGAAAAGTCAAGCCAGACCGTTCGCACAATGCTTCAGTGGATAAAAGAAAAGGCTTACCCGGTCTGTGTTTGTACAGCGGCTGGAAATTAGCCCGCTCGATCCAGGGCAATACAGCCAGATGGATATCACTATATCCACGTAAGCGGAGTGCAAAGATCAAATCCTGCGTCTTCCGGTGTGGTGAATCGTATGTGATGATACTGATCATTATTTTTTAGTAAATGTAGAAAAAGTACTGCACAAAAATATCCATCATGACTCTCCCGATTAGTGCAGTAAGTCAAATCGAATTATAAGTGTATTATTTGGTCGTTTGTGCACCAATCTGTTTTCCCAATTTTTCAAATTCAATATCATTGGGCTCCCATAATTCAATTTTGTTTCCTTCAATATCCAGGATATGGACAAACTTTCCATAGTCGTATGTTTCTATCTTGTCCAAAATGGTGACACTCTCTTTCTTCAAAGTATCAACAAGTGCGGCCAAATTTGCGACCCGATAATTGATCATAAACTCCTTCACAGAAGGTTCAAAATATTTGGTCTTGTCATTGAATGGGCTCCATTGGGTGAATCCTTTCTTTGTACTATCTGCTCCCTGATACCACTCAAACACAGCTCCGTAATCATTTACATTCAATCCGAGGTGTGTCCTGTACCATTCCCGCACCTTTTTGGGATCCTTACACTTAAAGAAAACACCACCTATACCTGTTACTCTTTTCATCGGAGGCTCAATCTCATTTTGTAAGGTTATGCCTTTAAATGCAAAGCCCAGACCAAAGGTCGCTGCGAATGCTATAATCAGTCCTATTTGTTTTGTCATTAGTATCGGTTTTCATTTTTTCAATTACGAAAATAACCATTCTGACGGATTAGCATGTACCCAGTTCATAGAGATGGAACTAGTATTGTAAAAAAATTTCTTTTTCTGATCCTCAATTATCAAATAATTTATCCTCTAATTATTTTTATCAATAGATCTTCATTAATACTAAAATGACTTTGATATGACCATTTGTATGTCTTCAGATCCCAGGGATGCAAGAGTTGAAGGCAAGTAAGTGGTCAAATCTTTTGATGATTAGTATAAATTCTTAGTTTTATTCTTTTACTATTTTACTTCGTTGTATGATTAGCCCATCTTTATTTGAGAAAATTACGAAATAAATACCTGTCGGATATGATGAGATATCCAGTGTATTTATACTCTGTTGTGCAGTTACAATTTGTCCCATCATATTTACTAATTGAACGTTAGTTCGTACAGAGAAATAAATCTGGTTATTGGCTGGGTTTGGAAAAACCGTGATCGATTTATTATTTTCTTGCAATTCTTTAGTACCAGTAGTTTTAGAAAACAAGTCAATATCCGGCCATTGAGAAATGGAAGGCAATACATTCCAGACTAAATTATCCATTGCGCCATTGATATCACCCTTTAAGTCCCGGGTATTCAGCAAAATAGCCCAATTCAGTTGATCGTTACCGTCACGTACTATTTCTGAGGTAGTACCGGGGAGTGAACCTATATGCCACCAATTATTATAGACATTTACCTCGATGCCACATCCATAATTGGGATCATTTGGTGAAGGCTTAGTCATCACATCAATCGTTGCATTCGATAATAGATCGGGTCGTGAATTAAACCGATCAAAAGCACAAACCAATTTTACTAAATCCTGACTGGATGCTACCCACCCACCATGGGAATCCATAAATTCAATATTGAAGCCACCATAAGGCCAGGGAACCAAAGTCGAATTATCATATACTGAATAAGCCAGTGGCGCACCGGGATAATCGTAATAATTCACCTCGTGTGGCAGTTGGTTGGAAAGCAAATTGTACCCTAAATGCATATCAGTAATGCCTAAGGGATTAAGAATATTGGCCTGAACATAATCGACATACGACTGACCGGTTATTTTTTCAATCACCCTTCCCAGGATACAAAAACCGAAATTGGAATAATGAGATTGTGTGCCGGGGGTGAAGTCGAGCATCTTGTGGGAGAGCATATACCGAATCACTACCGATGGTGATGGAGGTGAGGAAACACCCATCACTGTAGCAATGTCATACGCATCAAACATCGGATCACCTGACATATCACTATTCCAGCCCCCACTGTGTTGGAGTAGCATTTTTACAGTGATTTTTCTGACTAAAGGGTCAAGTATGTCCTGGTATATGGAATCATTGAGAATCCCATCATGGCCAAAAACCTTTGAATCCAATTGCAAGTGACCTTCCTGCATTAGTTTCATGCATGCCAATGAAGTTATGGGTTTTGTCACACTGGCAATGCGAAAAATATTATTGGGATAAACCGAATCCTGTCTCTCTGTATTTGCAAATCCGAATCCTCTGTTATATACCAAACGCCCGTGATAAGTTATAGCCAATTGTCCGCCTGGTGCATTGTATGTTGACATAAGATTTAGCATAGCCGTATCAAATGCGGCCAATTGGGGAATGTATAGGCCTGTCTGTGCATTATTCTGTATAACAAATAGTAAATTCAATGCACCTGCAAGTATGATTTTCTTCATCACTTATAATTTTTAATACCTTTATATGAACTATATAAAGTTACGACCAGATTTCGGTTACTCCAGTACAATAACATTTTTAACAATCCAGCAGTAATTGTAGCACATTCACATCTTTCCTTTGCGTGATTTGTTTTGATTATCAAATGATGATATGTGATTTTTCAAGGAATTATCACTTTCTAACTACTGACCTTATCTCTAAAGGTTGTAAAAAGTGATGAATGTCAATCCTATTTCTGAGAAGTATAGATTAAGTTGATTAATAATTCGCATAATAATGTCCTTATTCATTCGCTTATATCACAGAAATTACCTTTTTTTGTGTCTTGCGATAAAAGATATATTTATACATGAAAAAATTACTGGTTCTTCTGATTATTTGTCTGGGTCTGACTTCTATCAATGCCTATGAGCTGTTGTCACCGGATGGCAACTTTAAAATGATTTTCGATGTAAATGCAAATGGTGCGCCCACTTATCAACTGCTGTATAAAAATAAACTCATCATCAAACCCAGTACATTGGGGCTGGAACTGAAGAAAGATCAATATTCATTGTTGGATCATTTCACTGTAGTAAAGACGGATCAATCGACTTTTGACGAGACCTGGGAGCCTGTATGGGGCGAGCTCAGTCACATCCGCAATCACTACAATGAGATGGCAGCTACCTTACATCAGACTACATCAGACCGAACGATCATCATCCGATTCCGCCTGTTCAATGACGGACTGGGTTTCCGTTATGAGTTTCCTGAACAAGCCAAGTTATCTTATTTCATCATCAAGGAAGAAAAAACACAGTTTGCTATGACAGGTGACCACACCGCCTTTTGGATTCCCGGTGATTATGATACACAGGAGTATGATTTCACTGAGAGCAAGCTTACTGAGATCAGAGGATTGTTTTCTTCTGCGATCTCGGCAAATGTCTCGCAGACTTCATTTTCACCGACAGGTGTTCAAACATCACTGATGATGAAGACGCAGGATGGGATTTATATCAATATCATGGAAGCCGCACTGATCAATTATTCCTGTATGCACCTCAATCTGGATGACAAAAACCTGGTGTTCACTTCGTGGCTAACCCCGGATGCGGTAGGTGATAAAGGCCACATGCAGACTCCATGCACTTCGCCCTGGCGTACAATCATTGCTTCAGATGATGCCCGCGATATCATTGCTACAAAAATGATTTACAACCTCAATGAACCTTGTAAGATCAAAGATCCGTCCTGGATCAAACCAATTAAATATATGGGTGTCTGGTGGGAAATGATCACCGGAAAAAGTTCCTGGTCATATACAAATGATTTTTCGTCCGTACAATTGGGAATCACCGATTACACCCATGCTAAGCCCAATGGTCGTCATGGAGCCAACAATGCTAATGTCAAGCGCTATATCGACTATGCAGCATCACATGGATTTGATGAATTGCTGGTCGAAGGCTGGGATATTGGATGGGAAGACTGGTATGGGCATGAGAAAGATTATGTTTTTGACTTTGTGACACCCTATCCGGACTTTGATGTTAAAATGCTCAATGACTATGCACACAGTAAAGGAATTAAACTCTTGATGCATCATGAGACTTCCGGTGCCATGCGTAATTATGAGCGACATCTGGATACTGCCTATAAATTCATGAAAAAATACGGTTATGATGCAGTAAAAAGTGGCTATGTAGGACCGATTTTACCGGCTGGGCAAAACCATTATAATCAATGGTCAAATAATCATTACCTGTATTGTATCCAAAAAGCGGCTGAATATCAGATCTGTGTCAATGCACATGAGGCCGTTCGTCCAACCGGAATAGCCCGTACCTGGCCCAATCTGGTCGGCAATGAATCAGCACGTGGTACCGAGTATCAGGCATTCGGTGGTTCGAAACCCAATCATGTCACACTGCTGCCTTTTACACGGCTATTGGGTGGGCCGATGGATTTCACACCGGGGATTTTCGAGATGAATATCTCCTCATTCAGTCCATACAACCATTCACATGTAAATAGTACGCTGGCAAATCAGTTAGCGCTGTATGTTACTATGTATAGTCCACTGCAGATGGCCGCTGACTTTCCGGAGCATTATGAGCGCTTTAGAGATGCTTTCCAGTTTATCATGGATGTACCCGTAGATTGGTCAGACAGTAAATACCTCGAGGCTGAACCCGGCCGGTA
>CAZGKN010000093.1:0-11297 GCA_964525915.1 uncultured Saprospiraceae bacterium
CTTCAGGGGTCAGGGGTCTGAGGAGAGCGAATGGTCAAACCATTTTCCGACTAGTATATTTTTCAAAAAGTCATTCAATTTATCAATCACTTTTTTGAGTACCCACAGACCACATATTTCCTGCGGGATCAATGAATGTACCTCTGATGTCCGGATCATTTTCTTTGTTTTCCGGTTCTTCTATGCCTGTGCAGCCTGCAGCAAGCGCCTTTTCATAGATATCCTTTGAGTCGCGTACATATACATGCATGCACAACGTTATAGCCGGGAAATTCTCGGTTGATGAGCTCAACATGATGACAGAGTCATCGATTTTTAATTCAGCATGCGCTATCTGGCCGTCTTCCCGATCGTATCTACGCAATGGTACTGCATCAAAAACAGCAACCATCAGATCAATGAACTTCTGTGCATTATCGATGATGAAGTAAGGAGAAACGGAGTTGTACCCTTCTGGTTTAAATTGAATATTCATTTTTTGAGGATTATTATTCTTTTATAAGTTCAAATTTCAACTTTGACTTTTCTTTGATCCGCCGGATGATGTTTTTTGCTTCGAGATCAAGCTTTACACTTTCCATATACCATTCTACAGAACCTTCAAAATTAATATTCCGCTTGATAAACTCATCTGTCACTGCCTGATATAGTTCTTTGTGTGTCAAAGCATTTCGTGACAGACATTTTACCATGACATCATTCAATAATTGATAGCGCAATTTATCTATTTTGATTGCATGTTTGCCGGCCGGGTGGCTGAGCTGTATTTTATCTTCCATAAGACTAAGTTACTTTATTTTTTTTCTTTTAGTTTTTGGTTTTTCAAATTCTGGTAAAAGCAGGATTTTTATCCCTCATTGGATTATGGAAAGGATACTGTTTATTAGTAATGAATTGGATGTTCTAATAAATGACAATTATACTTCCTGGACTAAGAAATGACCAACAGATATCCTGATTCGACCTCTTGATTCCTAAAGTGGCAAGGAAATCGGATGGTCAAATTCAATTACGATTAGTATAACAATCGGTTTTCTGTTAAAAATTGGGTATTCCGTCAAACGTTCGTAAATTTGTGATTTAACGATTTTTAACTAATTATATATTATTAAATTGCTTTATATGAATTCAATTTTACAATTTTTCAATGACAAGGTTTCTACCCGTAGCAAACTCAGAATGGCTTTTGTGCTATCGGTATTTGGTTTACTATTTTGTATTTCACCGAATAATGCATTTAGTCAGGTTAAGAAGGTTGTTCTCGTGGAAGAAGGTACTGGAACCTGGTGTCAGTATTGCCCCAGAGGAGATGTGTATAGCCGGGAATTACATAAGAAGTACCCGGGAAAATATATTTATCTGGCCTATCATGTCAGTGATCCTATGGAGGTCTTACCTTATTCGGACTCTTTACCATTCACTGGGTTGCCGAATGGTTGGATAGACAGAAACAAGATTGTCAGCCTGTTCCCTTTTGATAGTTTGGATCAGGATATGGCATTGCCCCTGGCCGAAGACCCTCCGGCATCAGTTGGCGTAACGACTAGTTGGAATACTGATACGCGTGATTTAGAGATCAATGTCTCAGCAACAATGTACCAAAATCTGTCTGGTAATTTCCGGCTTGCTGTTTTTGTCACTGAAGATGGTGTCACAGGTAGCGGCCCTCAGTATAATCAGGTGAATAACTATTCAGGTGGTGATTTTGGCCCTATGGGCGGTTTTGAAGATTTGCCTAATCCTATTCCTGCTTCCTTTGTCTCTTATGATCATGTAGTAAGAGCTTTACCGGGTGGCTTATATGGTGATACAGGAAGCCTACCGGCTACACTGGACAGTGGGAAGACATACACATACACTTATACTTATCATGTTCCGGCAGACTATGATGCAAATTATATCCGTGTAGCAGGTGTAATGCTTGATGCAAACACAGGACTTGCACTAAATGCAGGACAAAGTAGTTATCTGCCTGGATATGATAATGCCAAACCATTTTTCCATTCTTTGCCCATAGAAACTGGTTATGAAGGCCTGGAATATAAATACAGCATTATCGCACATGATCCTGAGCGGGATAGTCTCTCTATCTCTGTAGTCGGGACATTACCTCCGGGTCTGACATTGACTGATCTGGGTGGTGGTCTGGCAAACCTGGAGGGTGTACCTACTGAAACGGGTGTATTTCCTGTGACACTGCAACTTTCAGATGGTGAATGGATAGTAACCCAACAATGGCAGTTGACTATCACCCAAGCAAAAGAAAAGTGGGAACTGGTCGGAACAGAAGGCTTTAATGGTTTTGAAGCCTACACTATTGATATGGAAATCAATCCGGATAATGTCCCAATAGTATTGGCAACAGACGGTGCAAACTCCAAAGTTCATGTCTATAAGTACGAAGATGAAAAATGGAATGAAATCGGATCCGGTATAGACGGCGATGGTTTCCATACAGCAATGACATTGTCGAAAGAGGGTCAACCAATCGTATTTTCTAAAGGTAAGGTGGTGCAATGGAATGGTACCGGATGGGATCAGTTAGGGGCTACTTTTGGTGGTGATTTATTCATCTACAATGATATCATCCGGGCATCGGATGGCACCTTGTATGCAGTCTTTTTCAATTCAGATTATAAAACCATTATCTATCGCTTTGATGGGAGTAACTGGGTGAAGATGGGAAATGTCTCCGACAGTAATTATGCAGTATGGAATAAATTCAGCCTTCAGTCTGATGGTGAACCAATGTTGATCTATGGTATTGATGGTCAGAGTATCGCATACTCAGAAGCTAAAGCACTGGAAAACGGTCAATGGGATTTACTGGGATCTGCACATATCGAAGATTCATCCCAGACGTATTACTATCATGATATTGCAGCCACAAGCAATGGTGATATTTATGCTGCTTTGACGATTGGCGTTGCTGATCAGGCATTGAATATTTATAAATTAGACAATGGTGATTGGAAATTGGTAAAAGCGAATCTTTCGGGTGGTGCTACTACCTATTGTCGCTTAGGGAGTGATAATAAAGGTAACCTGATCATCGCTTTTAGTGATGCACTCAGAGATAACCGTACCAGTGTCATCAGATACGATGGTACTGAATGGAAATATCTGGGTAATCCGGGCTTTACCAATGTAGCATCAATTCAGACATTGGCTATCAATCATGAAGGAACTCCTTATGTTGCTTACCGTGATGGTGCTTTTGGAGATAAAATTTCAGTGATGAAATATATCGACCTGACAAGTAGTACAAAGACATCTAAAAGCGCCAATTACCACCTCTTAGTCTATCCGAATCCGGTCAATAATCAGGTTACCCTTCAGACTAAAAATGCGCGAACCTATCAGATTCTGAATAGTATGGGTGAACAGGTCCAAAGCGGTAAGATTGACTCCGGTTCTGCTATTAATGGTTTGGTAAACCAATCAATACGATTGGATGATGTAATGTCCGGTATTTATATCATCCGTGTTCAGGGAGATTCGGGAATTCAAAGTATAAAATTCTTCAAATTGTAAATTAAAAGGGGCGGTTTAAAACCACCCCTTTTTTAATTAATTCTGATAAATTTTTTCTTAATCATGGACATTAATCCACCAGTCCCCTCGCTACTTTCATCGGCGTGATATCCGGATCTTTGCCTCTGAAAGCGCGATACATCTCTGCATAATCTTCGGTATTGCCTTTGGACAATATCATGTCCCGATAGCGTTGCCCATTTTCTCTGGTCAGACCACCATGCTCAGTAAACCACTGGTAGGAATCATGAGCCAGCATTTCTGTCCACAGATAAGCATAATATCCGGCAGAATAACCATTTGCCCAGATGTGCAGGAAATAACTGGAACGATAGCGTGGCGGAACAATGGGTAGGTACAGATTGCTTCCTTTCAGTGCCTGTATTTCAAATGAATCGACATTTTGCAATGGCAATCCTGCAGATAAGGTGTGCCAGCGCATATCGAGTGCAGCAGCTTCCATGAGCTCTGTCAGCGCATACCCCTGATTGAAAGTACCAGCGCTCTTTATTTTAGAGATGAGTGCGTCAGGGATAACTTCTCCAGTCTTATAATTAACAGCATAATGTTTCAATACTTTTGGATAGAGTGCCCAGTTTTCATTGATCTGAGAAGGATACTCTACAAAATCCCGGGCTACATTGGTGCCGGATAAACTGGGGTATTTCTGCGCGGCAAATAATCCATGCAATCCGTGACCAAACTCATGAAACATGGTAGAAACATCATCGTAGCTGAGTAATGCGGGTTGGCCGGCTGCTGGCTTGGTGAAGTTACACACATTGTAGATTACCGGTTTGGTGCCCATCAGCGTAGATTGTGTCACGAGGTTATCCATCCAGGCTCCACCTGATTTATTATCTCTTTTAAAATAATCACAATAAAACAAGCCTAACTGGCTGCCATCTTCATTAAACACTTCAAAAACCCGTACATCTTTCTGATAAACCGGCAGATCTTTGCGTTCCTTAAAAGTGATGCCATATAATTGGTTTGCGGCGTAGAAGACGCCATCTTCCAGTACTTTATTCAGCTCAAAATATGGCTTTATCTGACTTTCATCCAGATCATATTTCTGTTTTCTCAGTTTCTCAGCATAATAATCCCAGTCAAATGCTGTGAGCTCTACATGCTCCCCTGTTTTATCAATAACTCCCTGTAATGCATGCGCCTCTTTCCAGGCTTTACCCGTAGCTGCTGGCGCAAGTTTCCCCAGGAAATCCATCACATTGGTAGCATTCTTAGCCATCTGATCCTGCAGCTTCCATTCTGCATAATTAGGAAAACCAAGTAACTTAGCTTGTTCGGCACGGATATTCGCCAGTTGGGAAATGACTTTGCGTGTATCATTGCTGTCACCACGCTCAGCACGGTTCCAGGATGCTTCGTACAGCCTATTTCTCATCTGTCTTTCGGTCAGAGAAGCGAGCAGGGGTTGTTGAGTAGTATTTTGCAGTGGTATTGTCCATGAATTTCCGGTACTGTCAGCGATTGCTGCGATATCACCATCACTCAGACCAGCGAGATCTTTTTTATCTGTCACTTTGACGGCACCTGCTTTTGCAGCATTGAGTAGTTGGTTGTTGAATTTTGCACTGAGTGATGCTTCTTCTTTATTGAGCTCTTTTAGGTTCTCTTTCTTATCTTCCGGCAGATTGGCGCCTTTCATCACAAAGTTATCGTAATAGTATTTGATTAATCGCATGGATTCAGGATCCAGTTTAAGTGTAGCTTTCTGATCATATACAGCCTTTACACGCTTGAACAGATCAGGATTGAGGTAAATGGCATCATCGTGCGCTGCCAGTTTTGAGGCCATCTCTTCCTGAAGGGACTGTAATTCAGGATTGGTATTTGCACTGGTAAGCAGGTTAAATGTCATATTGACCCGGCTCAGTAACTGACCGGTTTTTTCCATGGCAACGATTGTGTTTTCAAAGTTTGGCGCTTCTGAATTATGTGCTATTTTATCCACTTCAGCGAGTTGTTCCTGCATTCCTGCCAGGAAAGCCGGTTTAAAATGTTCGTCTTTTATCTTGCTGAAATCCGGTGTCTGGTAAGCCAGAGTGCTTTTAGCAGCAAAGGGATTGGAGGGATCAAGTTTTGAAGAATTGTCAGACATAGATTGCTTATTATTGGTACATGAGGCAATAACGAGAATACTGAAAAGTAGAGGAAATGTCGATTTTAACATAGTGCTGATGCATATTTGATTATGAAAAGGACGCAAAATAAGCCTTTAATCTTCTGTCCGTATATATCTGTGTTGTTTTAAATATTTAATAACAATTTATAAACCTGTCTCAAACAACTTTTGTCGGAATAAGTGTTAATAAAAGTGAAGTATACTCATTTAGTTAACCTGATTTTTTTCTATCATTGTGCTAATTACTACTTGTAAAAACTCCGAAATTATACGCGATGATAAAATTTTATTTTACATTTTTACTGTTTCCTGCCTTTATATTTGGTCAGACAAAAAGACCGGTCGCTACCAATATCACCGGTATCACTGATTATTCGACGGAACTGGTTTTTACTGATGCTTTCAAACAATGCAGGACCTGGACGACTTTCAATTCGGATGGCGATGGGCCATGGGACACTGGCGCGAGCGTTACGATGCTGCCCAATGGTTTTCCGACAGAAGTACCTTTTGATGGGGGTGTCGGACAAGCCCAGAAGGTTCGGGCGCTTATGGTATGGGAGATCGGGGATGCACGACCGCATGGAAAGTACAGACTGATCGTAAAAGGAAAAGGAAAGGTGGGTTTACAGTTTGGAGCTGAGGGAGAATTTGTTTGTCCGATAGACACATTGGTAGAGGTCAATGGTTCAGTCTCGCTCTCAATTGAATATTCAGATAAAAATGATCCGATAAGTGATGTTAAATTCATTTATCCACGATATGTCAATACATTTGAAGGGCAGACATTTAATGATGATTTTCTTCAATTTCTGAGTGATTTCGAATGTCTTCGTTTCATGGATTGGCAACGCACCAATAATTCTGTTTTGGAAAAATGGGCAGATAGAGCAAGTTTAGATTATTATACGCAGGCGACAGACAAAGGAATCGCCTATGAATATATCGTGGAATTGTGCAATCAATTAAAGAAAAATGCCTGGATTTGTATTCCACATCGGGCTGAGGATGATTATGTCCGGCAGTTAGCTTCTTTTCTGCATACCCACCTGGATCCATCGCTTACAATATATCTGGAATACAGTAATGAAGTGTGGAACGGTATTTTCGCACAACACTATGAATCGGCGCAAATGGCGCTGGAATCTGGTTATACCGGCACTGAATGGGAAAGAGCCTGGAAATGGACAGCAAAACGATCGGCAGATATTTTCAGTATTTTCGAACAGGAATTTGGTGATGATTCGCACTTGGTAAAGATAATTCCTACACAGGCAGCAAACAGTTGGCTCACCAATGAAATAATTACTTTTTTTAATGATCCATTATATAATCCAACTCAGGTGACAGCGGATGCTATAGCGATCGCGCCTTATTTCGGTGGTGAGGTAGCTCAGGATATAGTCAATGAGGGCTTAGTATCTTCGATTACAGTTCCGGAGATCGTAGCACGAATGGAGGCCAGTCTGCCCGTCACGTATGAATGGATGAGGCTTCAAAAAGAAGTTGCAAATCAGCATACCCTGGATCTGATATGCTATGAAGGCGGGCAACATTTAGTAGGAATAGGTGGGAATGAGAATATTGATGAACTGACTGAAAAACTCATAGCAACCAATCATCATCCGGATTTGCAGGCGGTATATTGCCAGTATCTGGATCATTGGTATGAGAATGCAGGTGGTCTATTTGCCCATTTTTCTTCACATGACTCTTATAGTAAATGGGGTAGCTGGGGAGTAAAAGAGAATTATACTGATACATTGAATCCAAAATATCTGGCGCTGAAAAATTGTGTTTTTGCATACAATGGCACAAGTAATATAAAGGAGAATTATACAAATTCAACAAAAATTCAGGCTTTCCCCAATCCTGCGAGTTCGGAACAAATATTTATATCTGGTGTTGAACCGGGATCAATGCTGGTTCTAACCAATTTGGCAGGGCATAAGATTTTATCAACCATAGTAAGAGGTGAAGAAAGTCAGCAAACAGTTCATTTGTCAGAACGTGGTGTATATATTTTGCATATTAGTAATAAGAATAAAATAAATCAACTGAAAGTCGTACGGATGTAAGGCAGATATTTAACCCCTAAAAATAACACGGAATAAATAGTTGATTTAATCATATTATTTACCTTTTATAAGCTGATTTAATTGTCTTTTATAGGGAAAAAATTCCACCTGAATTGTGTGTCTGCTGGATTTTTTATATTGCGCATCCATTTTTTGTCTGTTTTTATGGATCCAATGCAGCATTTTTTCTTTGGTGGGTAATTGACTTTCGTTTTTTAGAATTTTAGCTACCCAAAAAGCTTGCAGTTCTGCCAGCGGCATGATAGACCCTACGGCCTGGATAAAACCGATAAAATATAATCCCGGATTGTTTGGATCCACCACATATTCATACAGCGGCAATTCATTTTGAGCAGCATTGAAAAATGCATTATCGAAAAATGGAAAATCAATATTATATCCGGTACAGTAGATGATATGATCAAACTCCTCAGCACTTCCATCTTCGAAAATGACCTGCCTCTCGTCCAGTTTCTTAATATTAGGTTTGATGTGTATCATGCCGTGTCCTACCTTATTCAGGAAATCCTGTGATATCGTCGGATGATCACTAAGTATAGGACGTTTAGGTGCCGGAAAACCAAAATTTGCCTGATTGCCTGTGCTCAATTTGAGAACTAACCTAAGTACGATACGACGAATGAATAAGGGGATGTAAGCTAAAGGTGGCTTGGACAAATGATCTGTGGGTCTGCCAAACAGGTATTTCGGTAATATATAAGCCCCGCTTCGTGTGGATAAAGTTACAGACTGCGCCACTGTTGTCAATTCACAAGCGATATCGACAGCCGAATTGCCGATGCCGACAATCAATACTTTTTTGCCTTCAAAGCCCTGATAACTTTTATAATCATGACTATGAGATACACTCCCGGTAAATTTGCCATCAAAGTCTGCCCATTTTCGCGACCAGTGGTGACCATTGGCTATGATGACATCGGTATATTCCCGTGGCGGAAAGCGGTTAGTCGAGACCCGGTAGTGATGATCCGCCAATTTTTCAACTTTCTCTACACTGGTATTAAATGTTATTTTGTCTCTGAGTCCAAAATGTTCGGTGTACGATTCGAAATATTTATGGATTAATTGATGACCTGGATAATCCGGATAATAATCCGGCATCGGATAATTCTGATAAGCCATCAGTTGCTTCGAAGTATTGATATGTAGTGACTGATAGGCAGAAGACATTCCATTATCGTTATTGTACAACCAATTGCCACCGATGTTTGACCCTTTTTCAAAGCAATCAAAAGGGATTTTTGCTTCGTGCAGCGCTCTGGTAGCTACCATACCGGAGGATCCTGCGCCTATGATACAGACTCTTTGTGCGAGCATAATTTTATTTTAACAGGGCCTAAATTTAGGTGAAATCAGCGGACTTATATTATATTGTTACTTAATCACGGAAACAATGGATTTTACAGATAAAACAGTGATTATCACAGGTGCCGCCAGCGGAATTGGTAAAAAAATGTCGGAATCACTCTATGAAAAGGGTTGCCGCGTAGTCTTGTGTGATATTCGGGAGGATGAACTTAGGCGATTATATTCACACTATGAAGATAAGCGGACCTTGCGCTGTAAATTGGATGTCAGAAATGTGACCGACTGGCAGCAGGTGCGAGAGGCAGTGATAAAGAATTTCACGACCGTAGATTATTTGCTGAATATTGCCGGCGTCCTGGAAGCAGCAAATATCTATGAGTCAAGTATCGAAAAGATAGACCGACAGATTGATATCAACCTGAAAGGTACCATGTACGGTGACCATACGTTTTCCCCGGTGATGATTGCTCAAAAACACGGACAGATAATCAATATTGCCTCGATGGCCGGATTGGCGCCTATCCAGGGGATGAACAGCTATAGCGCTTCGAAATTCGGGGTACGTGGATTCAGCCTGGCAGCAGCTTATGAGTTGAGAGAACACGGCGTGAAAGTTAGTGTACTCTGCCCTGATGCTGTACATACGCCAATGCTTGATAAGCAAAAGGATGAGAAGGCTGCAGCGATGACCTATTCTACTCGCCTCTTACTGACTGTAGAGGATATTGAAAAAGCGATTCTCTCTTTGATGGTAAAACCAAAGTTTGAAAAATGGCTACCTGTATCCAGAGGAATCCTGGCAACGATTGGCTCACTTTTCCCTTCTGTTGCTTTGTTGTTAAAAGATAAACTGATTCGACGTGGTCTGAAACAACAGGCACTGTACATTCCAGTGAATAATGAGCGCACTTCGTAATCTTTTAAAAGGTTTACCCCAAATCATGTACATTTGTCAGAACTCATTTTTATAGTCCATTGCTATGTTAATTCCTCAATTCGTGAAAAATAAACGCATATTGTTATTTTTTGTTGGTTTATTTATACTTCAGGTTGCATTACACTTGTCACTTTTTGATAAAGATTTGTCAGGACATCATTTATGGCGCCAGAGTCAGACTCAGATTAATATCCAGAATTTCTACAGGCATGATTTTAATATTTTAAATCCCAGAACAAATTCCTTTAACGGTGGAAAAGATAATATCCAGAGGATGGAATTCCCCATTATGCAGTGGCTGATCGCATGCAATTATAAAATATTCGGTGAACATATAGCTGTGACCCGAATTTGTATGTTCTTATTTGGTTTTATGGGTTCAATAGGGGCTTTTTATCTTTTTCTGGCTTTGTTTCGCGATGCCCGGACAGCAATGTGTGGTGCGTTTGCGTTTTCATTCAGCCCGGTATTATACTTTTATATGATGAATCCACTGCCGGATGTGTTTGCATTTTCAACCGGCATGTGTTTTTTGGCATTATTTTATAGATATTACAGAGAAAAAAAGAATAAATACCTAATTTGGTCGGCCTTTTTCTTCTGTCTTTCTGTTTTGGCTAAATTGCCCTATATCATGTTGGGAATTATCCCATTTACCTGGATGATCCAATTGTTTATAAGTAAGGAATCAGAATATAGGAAACACATTTCGAGAATAATCAATTATTACATCATCGCACTTATCCCGGCTGCACTTTGGTATGGGTGGGTAATTGTGAGTTGGGGTACCACGACCATAGTCGGTGGAATCATCAATAATCCGATAACTAAGGATAAATTTTTCTCTATTTGGAGTTATCACTTGTTTACTATGTGGCCACAGGATTTAATCGGTTATGTTTCTTTGATTCCTTTCTGTGTCGGACTGGTATCACTAGTCAGGTTGAAAAAACACACACCCGTATTCTGGCACTGGATCGCTTATTCACTCGTCATACTCAGTTATTTTTTGTACGAGTTTACATTAATCGATATCGTGCATGATTATTATATGATGCCCTATATTATTCTGTTTTTTGTTGTAGTGGCTTTTGGATTTCATCGCATATTGAACGGAGGTTTAAATCTTAGCGTATTATTGTTGGTCATACTCATTGCGATACCTGTTTCTACCTGGGCTACTACCCGAAATTGGTGGTCAGTAGAAGAATCCTATTTTGATGAAACGTTGTTGACCCAACGGGATAAATTGCGCAAATTGGTGCCTGATGAT
>CAZGKN010000094.1:0-11191 GCA_964525915.1 uncultured Saprospiraceae bacterium
ATGTACAGCCACAGCATCGGTGTATATTGATGTACAGACAGTCAATGCGATAGTGAATGCCACACCGAACCCGGTGCCTTACGGCGGCACACTGTATCTGACCGCATCGGGCGGAACTTTCTATCAATGGACCGGACCAAACGGTTTCTATTCATACCAACAGAATCCGATCATTTACAAATTCACACAAGTTAATGCTGGTCTATACTCTTGCGTCGTATCCACCAATGCAGGGTGCCAGGATACTGAAATTATCCTCATCCAGGTGAAGAACAACAATGCGCAGGATGAGCCACAGTTAGAGACACGAATTGGTAAGTATGTACAGGTATTCCCGAATCCTACCAGTCAGATACTGAAGATCGATTCAGATTTCGACGGAGTGATGAACTACACTATCTTAGGAATGGATGGTAATGTAGCAGGAACAGGACAGACACACAGTGGTCAGGAGATTAATGTACATGAGTTGATATCCGGTACGTATTTCATTCAGTGGACTTATACAACTAATGGTAAGACTGAAAGCTATATCAGCAAGTTTGTGAAGACCAATTAATAGTCTTCCATAGAATAGAAAAAGGCAGGCAGTAATGTCTGCCTTTTTTATTTAGTTATTCATCAGTAAATGGATGATGATTATAACAAGTTCAAGAGCTCAAATGATTTAGCCAATTTATGAATAGAAAAAAATCTGGACAAAGAGTTGAAATCTTACTCCACCTTTTTCTTTTTGAACTTCCCTTGTTTCCAGGCTTCGATAAACTGTTTCCAGGCGAAGACGTTCATCAGATTCTGAGGCTTTATCTGACCCGAATAGTAGTATTCACTGGCTTTCTGGCGGAAATATTGGGATGAAGCCTCTTTACCATCTACCGGCACTTTGTCATAGAGTGAAGCGAGCACTGCCTTGTCCAGGTTTTGCTGGGCGCGATCGATGATGTCACTGTTTACATCCATATTCAGAAATTCTACGCGATAATTGTCTTTTGAAGGCCAGGGATAAATGACCGTTTCCGGAAGATAAATATTGTCCTGATACATGATCTGCACTATAGAGTAGCGGTTTGTGCTGAGTGTATCAGGAACGACAAATTCAGCAGGTTTAAATCCTACATAAGAAAAAACCAGTGTTTCGCCAGGCTCTACCACAATGGAGAAAAATCCATCCCAGTTTGAAAAAGTCCCACGGCTTGTTCCTTTCACACCGATATTTACATAGGGCATTTTCACAGGATTACCTCCTTCATCTGTCACGACTATGCCCGATAGCTGGATGGGACCGTGAAAGCCAGATTGTGCAGATAAGATTCCGCAACAGAAAATAATGGTGAATAAACTGAAAACTATCTCTCGCTTAGCCCTTACAAGCATGATATTCTGATTTTAATACGATAATACTGATTAAACGAATAGATTTAAAATTTATCCAGTACTAACTCATATAATACAAAGATATTTCAGTAATGTTGATATGCAATGTTTAAGCTAAAGTTAAAATTTCTTCAGGCCTAAGGCATACTTCAACACATCTGACATAGTGTCCACATAAATGAATTTAACACCTGCGAGATATTCCTGTGGAATATCCTTTATCATGCGCTCATTTTCCCGGCTTAGGACAATTTCTTTGAGCCCTGCTCTTTTGGCCGCGAGGACTTTTTCTTTTATCCCTCCGACTGGTAATACTTTTCCACGGAGTGTGATCTCACCCGACATCGCCAGAAAGGGTTTGATTTGTTTACCGGAAAACGCACTGACCAGGGCAGAAAGTATAGTAATACCTGCAGAAGGCCCATCTTTTGGTATAGCACCTTCCGGTACGTGAATATGAATATCAGTAGTTTCAAATCTTTTTTCATCGATACCCAGTTGGGTCGCATGTGCTTTGATATAGCTCAATGCAGTATTGGCCGATTCCTTCATTACACTACCCAGATTTCCGGTGATGGAAAGATTCCCTTTACCTTTATTCAGACTGGATTCTATGAATAAGATATCGCCACCTACGGGTGTCCAGGCAAGCCCGATCGCTACACCGCTACTCTGACGCTCTGAATAGATTTCATTATTGTACCGGACTGCACCGAGTATGGCATGCACATTTGCTACCGTAACTTTTTTATCAAATTTGTCACCCAGCGCTATTTTAAGTGCATAATGGCGCATGATGCTGCTGAGGCGCTGAGATAAACTACGCACTCCGGACTCCCGGGTATATTCATTGATTACAAGGGCGATCACATCATCTGATAAGTTGATGGATTTTGGTTCCAGCCCATGATTTTTTTTCAATTCAGGAATCAGATGTCTGCTAGCTATATTTACTTTCTCCTCCACCGAATAACCGGATATCTCTATAATTTCCATTCTGTCAAGCAACGCAGGTTGGATTGAATTCAGTGAATTGGCTGTGGAAATAAACAGGACTTTAGACAGATCATATTCGATTTCGAGGAAATTATCCATAAACGAGCTATTCTGTTCTGGATCGAGGACTTCCAGAAGTGCAGAAGAAGGATCACCTCTGAAGTCATTCCCCAGTTTGTCTATTTCATCCAGGATAAATACCGGATTAGAAGATTTTGCCTTCTTGATGCTCTGCACGATTCGTCCGGGCATGGCTCCTATATATGTCTTGCGATGGCCTCTGATTTCAGCTTCATCATGAAGTCCACCTAATGACATTCTCACGAACTTGCGCTTAAGTGCGGAGGCAATTGACTTGCCCAGAGAGGTCTTGCCTACGCCCGGAGGGCCAACCAGACAGAGAATTGGTGCTTTCAGGTCCTGCTTTAATTTTAATACAGCAAGATGCTCCAGAATACGCTCTTTGACTTTCTCCAGCCCGAAATGGTCTTTGTCCAGTACGGCACGAACCTTTTTCAGATCGAAGTTGTCCTTTGTCATTTCAAGCCAGGGTAGATCGAGCAGAGTCTCCACATAATTCAATTGTACACCATATTCGCCCATGTGCGGGTTCATTCGTTTCAGCTTTGAAAACTCCTTATTGAATACTTCCTGTGTAGCTTTTGTCCACTTTTTCTTTGCTGCTTTTTCTTCCAGTTTTATAAATTCCTCCTCAAAAACGTTTTGACCCAATTCTTCCTGAATGGTCTTAAGCTGTTGTGAGAGAAAATAATCTCTTTGTTGTTTTTCAAGGTCTGTACGTACCTTGGATTCTATCTGTCCTTTGAGCTGAAGGATATTGAACTCTGAATCCATTTTTTTTAATAATTCATTGGCAAAATCCGGCAGATAAGCCAATTCCAGTAATTCCTGCTTTTCTTTGGTGCTACAGGACAGATTAGAAGAGATAAAGTTCAATAGAAAGATCTTACTCTCTATATTCCTCAGCATTATAGAAGCCTCTGAAGGAATATTGGGCGAGAGTTCAATGATCTGCGTAGCCAAATCACGGATACTGCTGATCTGTGCATCAAACTCCATAGGATTGTTCGATTCGATGTACTCGAGTTGACTAAAGTTTACAGTGAAATAGGGATTCTCCTTCAGGAAAGATTGAATCTTAAATCTTTTTTTACCCTGTATGATAATCGTGATGGATCCGTCCGGCATTCGGATCATTTTATGAATATGTGCTATCACACCGATGTGGTAGATATCCTCGCTGCCGGGATCCTCCGTAGTAGGATCTTTCTGCGTAACTATGCCGATATATTTCCCATTAGAGTGGGCAAATTCTACTGCTTTTAGTGATTTCTCACGATTGACAGTAATCGGAAGGACGATACCCGGATACAATACAGTATTAATGAGTGTCACGAGAGGAATCTCTTCCGGGGCATCAATCGGAGCGTCAAGATCATCCATTTCCACAGGGATAATGGACATGTTGTCCGGCTCATCATCAAAGTTTTGAAAATTTTTAAACATATTATATCTTTTACCTATATAAACAATAGGGATTTATCATTAAGAGTCAGGTATGAATGTACAATAAGTATTCCATAATTGATTTAAGCCATTTAGACAGAATAATTGTAAAAACTAATCAGATCAATGATTTCTTTGCGCCATTATGGCATTAGATGGAGATCATTTTGAAAGCAATCCTATTATTGTATTATCGACTTTTTAATCTTGTCATCGGCCAAATGCATTGTCAGTATTACTTCCCGGATATTATTGTAGATGGGTTTGCAGGTATCAAGGAAGAGATGAGAATTCATCCAAATTGCTTGTTCTATATCTTCTTCAGTTTGAACTTGCAGTGTTTGTTTCGTGGCTTGCATCAGGTACCAGGATGTGCTCTTCAGGTAGCGGTTTCCATTGCGTTGAGTGCGATAGATGTGGTAAGAATGGCAAATCATCTTGCCTAACTGGATGTTATTGATCCCAGTTTCTTCCATGACCTCTCTGATAGCTGCTTGTTCGGAAGATTCCCCAGGGTCAATTTTGCCTTTTGGCAGATCCCAATGTTCGCGGCGGTAGATAAACAGACATTCATTGAGCTCATTAATGACGATTCCTCCTGCGGCTGGTATTTCCTTGCATATCTTTTTTAGCCCATTCAGGATGCTCTCAGGATGATGACTATATACGATGACCTGTCGTAAGTCACCCGGAGTCTCACAGATATCTATCAGTTGATTCAGTGATTTTACCTTGCCCAGATAAGGCAGGATGAGTGTCGAATGGTCATTTATGCCAAAATCAAGCGCTTGTTCCGACCGAACGATGAATAATGGCATTTCATTAATATAAATTTTATACATTTATCCCTCTTCTTGAGTTCAATGGAAACGATTAAGAAACATTTAGCTAGTAAATTATTGCAAATTAACGCAATAAAATTCAATCCCGAGCAACCATTTACCTGGGCGTCCGGTATTCGTTCACCGATCTATTGTGACAATAGACTGACCCTTTCCTATCCGGATGTCAGAAATCTGATTTGTACGGGGTTTCAGGCGCTGGCAGAGCCATTGGAGTATGATTTAATAGCCGGTGTAGCTACCGGTGGCATCGCACATGGAATGCTACTGGCTGATCGTCTGGAAAAACCATTCATCTATATCCGGTCAGCTTCGAAGGGTCACGGACTTCAAAATGCAATCGAGGGAAAGCTCGATCCGGGTGCTAAAGTCCTGGTCATCGAAGATCTGATTTCTACCGGAGGCAGTAGTATGAAGGCGATTCAGGCTGTGCAGGATGCAGGTGGAATCGTGACCGATTTATTGGCTATTTCGTCGTATGGATTTGCTGTTGCTTCAGAATTATTTTCGGCTCATGGGGTAAATGTTTCTGTATTGACAGATTATAATACATTAGTCGAAGTAGGAATACGAGAAAATTTTATTTCAGCACAGGCAGAAGCTACCTTAAGTGCCTGGAATAAAGATCCTGAGAATTGGTTTAAATAAATGCAAGTATGACAAAAGAAAGCCTGACATTTTTATACGAGTATATGAATTCTTCCGCACCTACTGGGCATGAGAAGGAGGGCCAACTGGTATGGCAGCGATATGTAAGTAAATATGTGGATGAAGTAAGTTCTGATGTTTACGGAACTGCGTATGGTGTCATTAATCCGGGACAGAAATTTAAAGTGCTGATAGAGGCGCATGCTGACGAGATATCCTGGTATGTGAATTATATCACTGATGATGGGTTTATTCATGTAATTCGCAATGGGGGCTCTGATCACATGATCGCACCGAGTATGCGGGTAAATATTTTTACACCCAAGGGAATTGTAAAAGGTGTATTTGGCTGGCCTGCTATTCATACCCGTCATGGGAAGAATGATAACCTGACACCAAAGATGGACAATATCTTCGTGGATATCGGAGCAAAGGATAAGAAAGAGGTTCTTGCCCGTGGGGTTCATGTAGGATGTGTCATTACTTTTGTAGATGCATTTGATGAGTTGAACGATGAGTTTTTCTATGGGCGGGCACTCGATAATCGGATAGGTGGCTTTTGTATCGCCGAGGTAGCACGTACTGTATATAAAAACCGGGCGAAGTTGCCTTTTTCACTGTATATAGTCAATTCCGTACAGGAAGAAATCGGACTGAAAGGTGCTGAGATGATTGCGCAGACATTGAAACCGGATGTTGCGATAATTACTGATGTCACCCATGACAGTCACACACCCCTGGTAAGTAAAGTAGAGAATGGAGATCAGACTTGTGGTGCCGGTCCGGTACTGACGTATGCGCCATCTGTACACAATAAGCTATTGGAATTGATGAAACAAACAGCTGATAAGGCAAAAATTAAGTATCAACTATCAGCTGCTTCCCGATCCACAGGTACAGATACAGATTCATTTGCCTATGCCAATGGGGGTATCCCCAGTATGCTTGTATCATTGCCACTCCGATATATGCACACTACGGTAGAAATGGTGCATAAAAAAGATATAGAAAATGCAATAAAATTAATCGCCGAATTTATTTTAAAGTTCTCGCCAGAGTTTAATTTTAAATATTTTTAAATAACAAGTAAAGTAATTGAAACTATTTAATTTTCTAATAAAAAATAATATATGGATTGCATTAATCTCACTATCTAATGTAGTTTATTTTCAATTAATTTTTTCTGGGAAGGTTGAGGTTACATATGCTTTAGTGGTTTTTACAGGCACTTTATTTATTTATAATCTCCACAGATATTTAAAAAAATCAAATACGATAAGAATAATTGAAATAATTAATGAAAATAAGAGTTTAATCTTATTTGCGATACTTTCAGTTTTATTTATTGTGTTTGATTTTGTAGGTTTACGATTGGTAGATATTCCGCGATATTCACCTGTTATTTTACTATTATTTGCACTGGGTAGTGCAGGTACGATAATCTATCTCTTATCCTCACGAATGGAATTGCCATGGAAAAAATACGCAATTATCAAACCCTTATCACTCACTGTAATCTGGTTTTTACTCGTGGCTTTGATTCCTTTAATACATCACACTTCACCCTGGGAACATTGGGGTAAGCTGACTCACTTTTTTCTTGTGCTTTTCGCTATTTGTCTCGTGTTTGATATAAAAGATCTGGATATAGACAGGCAGGGACATATCAACACGATTGCCAATGTGTATGGTGTGCAATTCACCAGGAGATTTGCTTTGGTACTATTAGTACTATCCATTTTGGTTACATTTTTCATTCATGCTTCTTGGAATTACCGTATCGGACTTATGGGTATTTCCTTATTGACAATGTTTGCAATCAAGAATGTCAATGAGCAAAATAAGAGTGATTACTACTATCTGTGGCTCGATGGCTTATTAGGCTTGTTTCTGCCTGTTCTTCTTATCTGTGGCCTTTGAGCAGAATCGTTTCTTTCTTTTCCATTTGCTATCTATGTAATTTAAATATAGTTAATCACTGAAGTACTTATATAAAAATCTATTATACATTATAAAAAAATGTAATAAATAGTTCGGTGGTGGTATTGGTGGTAATGTCATATTATATATTTTTGTAATATCAAAACAATTGAGAACATGATTCTTATAAGTTATGATAAATAGTAATGTGAATTATTGTATTTAATATAGAACCGGACCGGCCGAAAGGCCGGTTTTTTCAAAAAGCTCTCCCAAGCACAGTATAAGAAAAACTGGTGAGACACCAGTAAGCATATTTTGTATAAAGGTTTCTTGTCCAAAGGATGGTAAAAGAATCATCCTTTGGTCTTTTTCAAAATATGAATTTTTAATCTTAATTCAACAAAACTATGGTCATGAAAGCTACAACAAAAATGACTAGATGGGTAGGCGGAATGCAGATATACAGCATTTTCTGGATTTTTTCACTTATGCCATTTATTTCGCAATTATTTAACACACAAGATTCTAAGCCGGACAAAGCTGTTCCGGTTTCTACAGCTTATGTAGATGTCATGTCACTTAGCTGTAAGCAGGGCGTCAATATTAGTATCAGCAATACAGGTATTTCGTATGCAATACCTGCTTTTTTTATTAGCCCAAACTACCCGAATTTCATTCATGTAGTATCTAGGATTGATGGTCGTTCTGACAATAAAGTGACCTGTGATGATGTCGGACACACACTGACTATCATTGTTACAGATACACTTTCAGGTGATCAGTGTATGAGTCAATTTAATGTAGAGGATAAATTGCCTCCGGTCATGATATGTGATTCAGTTTTTGTACCTTGTGGAATAGGCCTGGATGATCAGGGACTTAATGCCTATGCGGGCTTTGCAGTTGATAACTGTACCAATCCGGTTGCACTGGATCTGATAGATCAGAATGATACATTACTGTCCTGTCCCTCACCTTATTCATATAAGAGTACCCGAACCTATATAGCCACTGATGCGTCAGGAAATTCATCATCCTGTACGTTTTCAATATATTTTATAAGGCCGGTTTTAGACTCGATTGTGTTCCCACATGATACTACTATGCTTTGCTCTGAATTTAGTAGCGATACATCTGTGACGGGTGTGCCTACATTTATGGGGTATCCACTTACCTCTATATGTGGCACCTGGTTTTGGTGGGATGACCTGCGCTTCAACATGGGTTGTCCGGGTCGGTATAAGATCAGACGGATCTGGTCTGTGATGGATGAATGTGCCGGTGTGACCAGAAGAGATACACAGTACATCATGTCGATAGATACGATATCTCCGGAGATTACTTGTCCGGCAGATGTTACATTGGCTACAAATATGACGGATTGCCAGGCTAATTATGTCTTTGAGGCACCAGTAGTCAGCGATAATTGTACTGCTTCCGGTGAAATAACAATACTTAGAAAGGTGGATGGGATCATCCGTAGTGGAAATTCAATTAATCTGGATTTAGGTGTGCATACCATCGAGCTGATTGCCAATGATAAATGTAATAACACCGCAAATTGCTCTTATACTGTAACAGTAGAAGATCACACAGCGCCAAATATAACCTGCCATGACCTGGTAGTTGGCCTGAATAACCTGGGTCAGGGCACTGTCTGTGCTGACTCACTGGATTTCGAATTTGATGATAATTGTGATACTTCACTTACGATTAGCGTGCGTAAGATGCAGGATAGTGTGTTTACATCCTGTGTTACTTATGATTGTTCTGAATATGGCTCAAATAATATGTTGGTAGTGCAGGTTTGCGATTCACACGGGAATTGCAATTCCTGTATGGTTACAGTGGATGTGCAGGATAAACAAAAACCAGTTATCGACTGCTCATCAAACCATCTCACGATTAAATGTGACCAGGTAGCTGATTTCAATATATGGGATAATATCCCACCGATGACCGATAATTGTTCGATAGTTGATACACTTGCCCAGCCATTTGATACTGAGATTCAGTGTAATGAAGGTGAGTTGAGCTGGCGGATTGTTGCAATTGATATCGCTGGCAACAGTGATACATGCTATTTCTATGTAACTGTAACTAATCCGTACGAATTTAATGATCTGGAAATTGATTGGCCAGATGATATCACACTTACCGGTTGTGCACCGAATCTCAATGATACCAGTCTGACCGGATTCCCGCAAATATTAAGTCCATATTGCAATTATTTATGGATTGGTAGCAGCTCTGATACGACAGTAACAGACGAAGGTTGTGGAATAGTAACCAAGACCTGGACTATCATAGATACGTGCCGATATGATGGTGATAATGAAGGAATAATCAGCCATAATCAAATAATCAATGCGGATGTGGGAATAGGCCCGGTATTTACTCATGTGCCGGCTGATACTACCGTAGAAGATAATTATTATTGTGATGCGATAGTCAAACTGGACACTGCTAAAGCGAAGTCCTGTGCAGTTCCGGTGACGATAGTCAATGATTATAATGATCAGGGAGCTGCAATTAATGATACATTCCCGGCAGGTGTGACCATTATCACATTTACTGCTACGGATACCTGCGGCAGAACCAGTACTGCAACTACACAGATTACAGTAAATAGCGAGGGATTGCAGATCGAATGTCGTGATACTACAGTGAGCTGTGAAGACTATGATATAGACTCTATACCCATACCCATATTGATTTCATCGTGTGGCGATACGATGTTGTCACGGGTGGTGACTGAGAATTTGAGTGTTTGTCATTCCGGTACTGTGACAGCCACATATACTGTAACCGATGAAAAAGGCCATACGGCAACATGCACATCCACAATAACAGTAGTAAATAATGGCTCTCTGACTCAGGATGAGATAGAATGGCCGGCTGATACAACATTGACTGGATGTAGTCCAGACCTGAATGATTCGACTTTGACCGGTTATCCTATCATCACCGGCGAGCAGTGCGGGCCAATTTTGATTTCTTATACACTGGATACCGTTCAGCTCGCAGATGGATGTGGTGAGGTCACGAAGACCTGGACTGTAATTGATTCCTGCATTTATGATGGAGGTTCTATTGGTGTATTTACCCATGATCAGAAAATTAGCGCAGATGTCGGATTCGGGCCTATGTTTACCCATGTACAAAATGATACGATAATCAATAATTACTGTGGTGAAAACATTCAGCTAGATGTAGCAACAGCAGGGGCTTGCGTAATACCGGTTACCATAGTCAATGACTATAATAATCAGGGGGCGGCAATCAACGATACATTCCCGGCAGGAGTGACAGTAATAACATATACAGCGACTGATGATTGTGGCCGAACCAGTACTGCTACGACACAGGTCACTGTGAATGACAGACCGGTTCAGATAGAGTGCCATGATTACACCTATGCCTGTGATGAATATGATATAGACTCATTACCGCTACCTGAATTGATTTCGGCTTGTGGAGACACGACAGTAACGCGGGTAGTAAATGAAAATCTGAATGTTTGTAATGCAGGTGTGGTGACGGTAACCTATACTGTAACAGATAGTAGAGGGCATTCAGCCACTTGTACATCAACGATTACAGTGACGAATGATGGCGGATTAACATCTGATGAGATTGATTGGCCGGATAGTCCATTGACACTGGCGGATTGTAATCTATCTACACATCCGGATTCAATCAATAGCCGTCCCATAATCACAAACAGCTCTTGTGGCAGAGACAGTATATTTTGGGTGGATTCAGAAGGAATTCCGAGTGATACTGCAGCTTGCTATGCGATATCCCGTACCTGGACGATTATCGATTCCTGTAGTCTTGATAGTACAAACGGCGGTATATGGACATTTACACAGTTGATC
>CAZGKN010000095.1:0-11124 GCA_964525915.1 uncultured Saprospiraceae bacterium
TCGGTTAGGTGCGATGACGATATATCCATTTGCTGCCATCAGCGCCAGGTTCCAGCGATATGAGAAGAACTGGGTCAGACCACTTTGTGGACCACCCTGACAGTAAAGCAGAGTCGGATACTTCTTATTCGGATCAAAATCCGGTGGATACAATACCCAGATAAGCATTTCTTTTCCATCTGTAGTCTCGATCATCTTTTTCTCTACCCGGCCCAAGCTTAGTCCCTGATAGATGGGATCATTGACATGTGTCAGGGCAGTTGCTTTACCGGTCAGTACATTGACAGAATAAACCTCATTGGCATGGTTGAAATCAGTGCGGTTTGCAATCAATGCGCCGCCGGCTGCCTGACCGATCAATGTATAATTCACATTATCATTGGTGATCTGTCGGACAGTACCTGTATAATTTCCATTTGTATTTTGAATTTGCAATTCCATGATGCGCTCTGCACCCCCGACTGCTGCTGTAAAATAGATAGTCTTAAAGTCTCTGCTCCAGACAAAGCCGGAGACAGTACCATCCCAGTTCTTAGTCAGATTATATTTTTTCCCGGTCTGGAAATCTGCGATGTAGATATCATTCTTATCTGATTCATACCCATCCGTAGCCATTGATGTCCAGGCAATCATTTTTCCGTCATCTGTAAAGGATGGATTCTTATCATAGCCCATCATGCCCTCAGTAAAATTAGTAGTGCGGCCGGTTCCCACATTGTAGAAGTAAATATCAGAGTTCGTGCTTTGGGCATATTCTTTGCCTGATTTTTTTACAGCGACATAGGCAAGAGTCTTTTCATCAGGACTCCAGGCTATATCTTCCGGGCCGCCGAAAGGCATTGTCGGTGAATGATACTTCTCGCCCGGCATGATATCCGTACTGCTGACAGTACCATCAATGCCAATTTTTCCCACAAAAATATGATTATATGAGCCATCTTCCCACTGATCCCAGTGTCGCACCATGATGTCGTCATACATCTTTGCTGTGGTATTCTTATATTCAGGATAAAGGTCACTGATCGTAGTATCCACCTTCACTCTTTTGGAGAATGCTACGATATTATATGACTTACCGAAGACGATATTTTCCATATCACGCAGATCAGGTAGTGTGCCGCCTCCTGCTGAACTTGACCATTCACCATCGGTAGTAAACAAGACCTGATTGCCTTTGTACAGCAGAGGACCGCTGGCCGCCTTATCTTTACTGCTGAGTAAGGCTGGTTTCATTGCCTGTAAAGGCAGGGAATAGACAAAAGATCGTCGTGCACCTGTGGATACATCATAGGTAGAGACCGTATAGCACAGATTATTCCCGTCATTATACAAAAAAGCACCGTTTACCCGGCCCAGGCTCCATAGCAATTCAGGTGACATCACTAATTGTGCCTGACTTGCTGCCAAATAAAAGAAGCTTATTAAAAAAGTGAATAAATAACGCATATTCATTGTTTTATCATTAAAAAATCATTCATATAAAAACCATTTCCAATATCCAGATCCAGCACTGACTCAATGATGAACCCATTCTTGAAATAGAAATTAATCGCTTTATAATTTTCCCTGTTGACCTGAAGTCTGACCGGCATCGCTGCTAAATCAACTAATTTGAAAAGGACATTCATTGCTTCAGAACCCGTACCTTTTCCCTGCCGTTCGGTTAAGATATAAAATTTGTGAATAAAGTGGTCATTTTTTCGACATTCTATGTCAATATACCCGATAGTCTGGCCATCATTTCTGATTAAATAAATATGCCTTAGATCTGATAGTTGTTGCCAGAGTGTCTCCGCAGCATAAAATCTGTGCAGCATATATTCGATTTGTGCCTGACTGATGATATTGCGATAGGTGCCAGGCCAGATCTGGCGGGCCAGACTGGCTACCTGTTCGACTGCTGTTCTTGTGTCTGCCTGACTGAGTGTGATCATTTTTTCTTCGGTTTACGGGATGAGGACTTCCCGCTCCACCGACTATCATTCCGGTTCTTTTTGTTTGATTTCCGTGGTTTGGATTGGTAGAATGATTCAAATCCACTTTTATTGACTTTTTCTTTCTTATTCTTTTTTCCGGCAGGTACAGTGGTTTCCGACTTCGGATAACTCACCTGTTTAGGTGGAATAAATTTAACCAGCACAGCCGCCATTGCCTCGAGGGTGGATGATCCGGGTGGGACTAATTCCTTTGCCAGGGAGATATATTCCTGTTCCTGCTTATTCTCGAGGATATGCAATATCTGAGATTTCAATTGGGTCATCTCCATTGCCGCCAGTTCACGGGCATCAGGCAATCTAAAACGGTTGATCACCGATTTTGAAAAATTTTCTATTTGCCGCAACAGTCGTTTATCTCTTCCCCCGGCGATCAGACTATAGGAGGTACCTGTATTGCCTGCCCTGCCGGTACGACCAATCCGGTGGACATAATACTCCGGATCGAAAGGTACGTCATAGTTTACCACCATGTCGATACTCGATACATCAATCCCTCTGGCAGCTACATCTGTCGCGATTAGCACTTTAAATTCACCATTCCGGTAACGGGTGAGGATTTTATTTCGCTTGACCTGAGTCAGATCACCATGTAAGACGTTGTTTTTGATCTGCCTGGTGGCTAATTCCTCCGAGAGTTCATCGACCTTGGCTTTGGTATTGCAAAAGATGATAGCCTGCCTGTACTCCTTATTATTTAGCAGATATTCCAGTGTAAGTATGCGATTTTTAAGATCAGTCTCGATGTAGTACTGCTCTATATTGTCAGCTGTCAATTCTTCCGGTGTTATCTTGATCAGCTCCGGATCACGTTGATATAGCTTGGTAATCTCGAGGATGGGTTTGGGCATCGTCGCTGAGAAGAGGATTGTTTGCCGGTTTGCAGGTACACTCTGGAGTATATTCTCTATGTCTTCACGGAAACCCATATTGAGCATTTCGTCCGCCTCATCGAGTGTGAGCATCTCGAGTTGGTCAAGTTGCAATGTCCGCCGGTTGATATGGTCCTGTACCCGGCCGGGCGTGCCGACTACGATATCCACACCGCTCTTGAGTGCTTTGATTTGTGTGGTGATCGGATCGCCGCCATACACGGCATATACCTTCACACCTTTCGTATAGAGCGCCAATTTACCAAGTTCATTGGCAACCTGTAAGCACAGTTCACGGGTAGGACAGAGCACCAAACCTTTGGTAAACTTTCCACCCTTGGAGATATTCTGGATCATGGGAATACCAAAAGCAGCCGTCTTGCCTGTACCGGTCTGTGCCTGACCGATCAGGTCAATACCTGTCAGTGCTTTGGGGATCGCCTGTTCCTGGATGGGCGAAGGTGTAGTGTAGCCCATTTGTTCGAGCGCTTTCAGGATAGAGCTTTCCAATCCCATTTTTGTAAAAGTAGCTGGATTCATTTTTTAATCTTTTGTGTTTTGTTTAGTGAATCCAATCTTAGTGAGTCCCGGCGGATAGAATCCCGGACTAAAGAATCTCTTATACGGAATGGATTTAAAAAATCCCTTTCACTTAAAAAAGGCTTCAATGGTGTATTAATATTTACGGGGTCGAAGTTTTCTGCTTCCGGTCGTTCAGGTCGGATGGGCCTGTCCAGGGTATCGGAACCTATAAACAGTGCTTGTTCCATAATGGCTGAATCGACCGTCTTTGATGCCTGCGCTCTGATTTCCTGCAGACAAAGTGTTAATTGCTGATTATAATATTCTTGTTTGCGTGCACGCAGGAGTTTAATCGCTGCAGGTGATAAGGATGGGCTGTCAGACGGACTGGCCTCCTTTGCCAGAGCCAGCCAACTGCCCCCCATCAGCATTAAAATTCCTGCAACTATTATGACTATGCGTGACCGGTAGCTCATTTTACCGGATTTTGTCTGATCATCCGGATATCTGCTGCTCTGGATTGGAAAATGCTGTCATACGTAGCCTTAAACAGCGAATCACGACGCCTGTCACATTCGGCTTTAGCCAGTTTATCCATCTTAGTAATACTGCCAGCCATCATTGTGTCCACGATATACTTCTCGCCTGGAGCCAGTTCGTCGCCACCTTTACTACAACTCATTATAAAGCTGCAGGCTACCAGTATCATTACTAATATCCTCATATACCCTCGACTATCTTCTTATCTTCGTCCAGATTGATGATCTTGCGACGCAGCTCAAAGCTGGTTCCCAGATACACCTTACGTACTACAGGATCTGCGGCCAACTCTTCCGGTGTGCCGTGTTTTAGTATAGCGCCTTCAAACATCAGATAAGAGCGATCCGTAATACTGAGTGTCTCCTGTACATTGTGGTCGGTGATCAATATGCCGATATTCTTAGTTTTTAACTTAGCTACGATAAACTGGATATCTTCTACAGCTATCGGGTCTATACCAGCAAAGGGCTCATCCAATAAGATAAATTTAGGGTCAGTAGCCAGCGCTCTTGCTATCTCTGTCCGTCGACGCTCGCCCCCACTCAGTGTATCACCATTACTTCGCCGGACTTTGTGCAGGCTAAACTCACTCAACAGTGACTCCAGCTTTTCTTCCTGAGCATCAGGTGTCAGTGAGGTAAACTCCAGTACAGCCCGGATATTATCCTCTACGCTCAGTTTGCGGAATACTGATGCTTCCTGTGGCAGATATCCTACGCCCCTTTGTGCACGTTTGTACATCGGTAGTGCAGTAATCTCCTGGTCATCCAGATACACCCGGCCCGAATTCGGTTTGATAAACCCAACAATCATGTAAAAAGAAGTCGTCTTCCCAGCGCCATTCGGCCCCAATAGCCCTACTATCTCGCCCTGAGACACTTCTACAGAGACATCCTTTACTACTTGCCGTTTGCCATAAAACTTGGACAGATCATCAGACCATAAGCGCATGGGCGCAAAATTAATCATTTTGCTCAGACCTGTATTCATTGCCCGGGTATTATTGCAATTAGGCAGTGCCTTGAAGATAAATATGTACTGTCAAGTTCTGATCATTAGAAATTAACCGGGAATGTAAATGAAAAAGATCCCGAAATGCCGCTTCACTAAGCAAGGTTCCGATTTCCTTAATGTTCCTTCATGCCTTAATGGTTAGAAAAAACATTGCTAAATTTTTGAACCATTAAGAGATTAAGGGCATTAAGAGCTCTAACTTAATGAATCTTAATGCCTTAATGGTTTGAAAAAAAAATACTCACTTAATGAATCTTAATCCCTTAATGGTTTGAAAAATACACCATTATATTTTGAAACATTAAGAAATTATGAACCTAAGTTCCGTTTACCTTAATGTTCCTTCATGCCTTAATGGTTTGAGAAAAATAACACCTTAATGAATCTTAATCCCTTAATGGTTTGAAAAATAGTAAAACACAGCACAATACATCAGCATAACATCATTAATACTTCAAATACCAGTCATATACTGCGTGTCATTTATTTATTACCTTTGCTCTCTAATGAGATTTTTCACAATCATATTTAGTATGTACATCCTGGCATTATCCATCATGCCCTGTCAGGATGCGCACAATGATTGCACATCTGAAGCCCGAATCTCAGTAAGCACCCATGCACATGATCACCGGTCGGATAAGAATGATATTTGCAGTCCTTTTTGTTCCTGTACCTGTTGTAGTGTCGCTGCAAATCCCAGGATTACAGCCATATCCAATACAGTAAATCCGGTATCCTGGATATTAAATCTTCAATTCCCCGATCAGTATCTTTATATCTCTTCGCTTTTCTGCGGAAATATCTGGCAACCTCCCAGAGTAGCTTAATGAATTATTGAAATTCTGCTTTGCGGAATCTATCTGATCACGGTGCCTTTGCCCGGTGATTCATTATTTCATTTACTCAATTTAGGGATAAAAAATGTTAGACAGCATAATTAAATTTAGCATAAAGAACAAGCTGGTCATCGCTATAATGACCTTATTTCTCATCGTCTGGGGTATATGGAGCCTGAACAAAATACCCATCGATGCCGTACCGGATATCACAAATAATCAGGTGCAGATTATTACTGTTTGTCCTACACTGGCGGGACAGGAAGTAGAACAGTTGGTGACATTCCCAATAGAACAAAGCATAGCCAATCTGCCAGACCTGGAGGAGGCGCGCAGTATTTCACGCTTTGGGCTATCTGTCATCACCGTGGTCTTTGATGACGCCGTAGATATCTACTTCGCCAGGCAGTTAGTCAATGAAAAACTGAAAGAAGCCGAAGACCATATTCCCAAAGGTCTCGGCACACCCGAGTTAGCGCCGGTCAGTACCGGATTGGGGGAGGTATATCAGTATATATTGCATCCGAAAAAAGGAAGTGAACAGAAGTATAATCCCCGCGATCTGCGAGCTATGCAGGACTGGATTGTAGCCCGCCAGCTCAATGGTACCAAGGGTATCGCAGAAGTGAATAGCTTCGGTGGTGAAGTCAAGCAATATGAGGTCGCTATCGATCCTAACCGTCTGCGGGCAATGGGCGTCAGTATCACTGACATCTTCAATGCACTGGAGGAAAACAACCAAAATACCGGTGGCGCTTATATTGACAAAAAACCAAATGCTTACTTCATCCGGGGTATCGGTCTGGTTACTTCTCTTGAAGATATACGGAACATCGCGGTAAAAAATCCTGTCGGTAGCATTCCGATATTTATTAAAGATGTCGCAAAAGTCCAGTTTGGCAATGCTATCCGCTACGGTGCCATGACCTACAATGGTAAGGTGGATGCTGTCGGTGGTATCGTAATGATGCTGAAGGGCGAAAACAGTAATGAAGTAGTCCGTCGAATCAAAGATAAGATCCCAGTTATACAAAAATCACTGCCTGATGATGTAGTGATAGAACCCTATCTTGACCGAACTTCCCTGGTAGGAAGAGCAATCAGCACGGTAGAGAAAAACCTCATCGAAGGTGCACTCATCGTCATATTCGTGCTGGTATTCTTTTTGGGAAATCTGCGCGCAGGACTCATCATCGCCTCTGCTATCCCGCTCTCTATGCTGTTTGCGCTGGGTATGATGAATGTATTTGGTGTAAGTGCCAACCTCATGAGTCTGGGAGCCATTGATTTTGGGCTCATTGTGGATGGTGCTGTAATCATCGTAGAAGCAACTCTGCATCATTTAGGCCTCAGAAAATCAGTACAGCGAATCACGCAAGCTGAAATGGATGCGGAAGTGTTTTCTTCTGCGTCCGGGATCATGAAAGGGGCTGCCTTTGGTGAGATCATTATCCTGATAGTCTATATCCCGATTCTTACATTGGTCGGAATCGAAGGAAAGATGTTTACCCCGATGGCTAAGACAGTGAGCTTTGCCATCCTGGGCGCATTGATTCTATCCCTGACCTACATCCCAATGATGAGTGCGATGTTCTTGTCAAAAAACAGCGGTCAGAAAATAACCATCTCTGACAAACTCATGGCATTCCTACAGCGTGTGTATCAACCGCTCTTGCGTAGAGCCATACAGGCGAAATATGCAGTCGTAGGTACGGCTGTCGCCTTATTCATTGTAAGCCTTTTGTTGTTCAGAAATCTGGGTGGAGAATTTATTCCGCAGCTTCAGGAAGGTGATTTTGCTTACCATTGTATATTACCGCCGGGGAGTTCACTGAGTCAGAGCATCGAGACTTCAATGCAAGCCTCAAGAATCATCAAGCAGTTTGATGAGGTAAAGATGGTGGTAGGCAAGACGGGTTCGGCCGAAGTGCCGACAGACCCCATGCCACCGGAAGCGACAGATATCATGGTGATACTGAAGCCTAAAAGTGAGTGGAAAAATCCAAAATCCTATAATGCACTGGCCGATGAAATCAGTGAAGCACTGGAAGTAATTCCCGGCGTTTTCTTTGAAAAAAATCAACCTATCCAGATGCGTTTCAATGAGTTGATGACGGGTATCAGACAGGATGTGGCTGTTAAAATATTTGGCGAGAATCTGGATAGCCTGTCTCACTATGCGGATAAGGTCAGTAAAGTGATTCAGGGTGTTGAAGGCGCTACTGCCCCGCAGGTCGAACAGGTAAATGGCCTACCTCAGATCAATATCGAATATGACCGCACCCGACTGGCAAACTATGGCGTCAATGTAGCTGATGTCAATACGGTCGTCAGTGCTGCCTTTGCCGGGAAGAGCGCTGGGCAGGTCTTTGAGAATGAACGCCGATTTGATCTGGTAGTGCGTCTGGATAGCGCATACAGAACCGATATTAGTGATGTGAGCAACCTGACAGTACCCACGAATACCAGTAATCAGGTGCCCTTGTCTCAATTAGCTAAAATCGAGTACAAGCTCGCTCCCGCCCAGATCAGCCGGGAATCCGGAAAGCGTAGAATCGTCATCGGGTTCAATGTTTCAGGCAGAGATGTCCGTAGTGTGGTCGAAGATATCCAGCACAAACTGAGTAAAGAGATTAAGCTCCCCAGCGGATATTATTTTACTTATGGCGGACAATTTGAAAATCTGCAGAAAGCCAGCAACCGCTTACTTATTGCAGTCCCTATCTCCTTACTCCTCATTTTCTCACTGCTGTATTTTACATTCCATTCAGTGAAGCAGGCAGGTCTGATCTTCACAGCGATCCCCATGAGTGCCATCGGCGGTGTCTTTGCACTGATAATCAGGGGCATGCCCTTCAGTATCAGCGCAGGGATTGGATTCATAGCTCTTTTCGGGGTAGCAGTGCTGAATGGTATCGTGCTGATCAGCACATTCAATCAATTAACTAAAGATTCAAAAATGAAAAGAAGAAATGACTCAACCGGAGATGAATCCAGACTTACTGATTCTCACATCGATAATCATAAAGATGATTCAATCGAAGCTATTGTAATCCAGGGCACGAAGGATCGTTTAAGGCCGGTACTCATGACGGCTACCGTTGCCAGTCTGGGATTCCTGCCAATGGCACTGAGCACCAGTGCGGGTGCAGAAGTACAGAAGCCCCTGGCTACAGTAGTTATTGGTGGTTTGATCACTGCCACCTTCCTTACTTTGTTCGTACTGCCTCTGCTGTATATCATTTTTAATAAAAAATTGACTTTCAGAAAGCAAAACAAAGCAAAGCTGCTTACCTATATGTTGATCATAGGTATTTGTGTGCTTTCCATTCCTGCACAGGCACAGACAGGCCGGATCTTAAATATCGATCAGGTCATTGAGTTGGCAATACAACAAAATGGCAATATTAAAGCACACTCACTCGGGATTGAATCTGCACAAAGTCTGGCTAAAACTGCCGGAGAATTACCTAAAATGGAGTTTACTGCCTTACTGGGCCAGTATAGCAGTATTAAGTTTGATCAGTCTTTTCAGGTGCAGCAGACGATCCCATTCCCGACACTGTTTGCAGCAAAAAGACTACTGAACAGCGCTGAAGTAAAAGAAAAAATGATTCAGCAGGAATTGACAGTAGCTGAAGTAAAAGCCCAGGTTAGAACATATTTCTATCAACTTCAGTATTTACAGCATAATCAAAAAGTGTTGCTACACCTGGACAGCCTCTATCAGGACCTGATACAGGTAGCTGCATTGCGCTACAAATCCGGTGAGGCTAAAAAGCTGGAGATAAGCACTGCCCAAGCCCGTAAAGGAGAGATTGATCTGTTAGTCGGGCAGAATGAAGTTTTACTAAAAAGCACATACGAAAGTCTAAGAGCACTAATAAACACAAAGGATCCTTTTCAAATCCAGATAGATGAGAAATTCACGCCGCTGCTCTTGACAGAAAGCCTGGATAGCTCAATGATAATACAACATCCGGCTATCAGGGCATTAAACCAACAGGTACAGATCGCCGAACAAATGAAAAGGGTAGAAAAAATCCAGGGTTTACCAGATCTGACCCTGGGTTATACTAATCAGTCGCTGGCGGGCTTTCAGAATATTGACGGGCAGGAGCAATACTTCGGTGCCGGACATCGCTTTCATTCATTTAATATCGGTGTTTCGATTCCACTGACTTATGGATCAACTCGTGCAAAAACGGCAGCGCAAGACTATCAGATGCAGGCAGACAAGGCATTGGCCCTGCAACAGGAGACTTTACTGCAGTCCCAACTGGCGAATGCGCAGCAACATTACCGCCAAAGTCTGACTCAGTATGATTACTATCAGCAACAGGCCTTGCCACATGCGGATGAAATCATTGCTTCAGCTAAGTTGGGCTACCACACCGGAGATATCTCCTATGTGGAATATCTGTATGCACTGCAAACGGCTGCGGACATTCAGCTAAATTACCTCAAAAGTATTCAACAGGTAAATCAAGCCGTAATTATCATTTATTCGTTAATTAATTATTAATTCAATATGAAATTTAATCAGTTTTTATCAAACAATAAGCAAAATATTAAAAAATATCTTTATTTTGCCGCTATATATCCATATTTATTACCTTTATTTATCTTTATTCTTATAGGCTTAAGCGCCTGTAAAAACACCGAACAGGCAGACAGTCATAGTCATGACGCGGAGCATCATACCGAGTCGGCACATCAACATGAAGCAGAAAGTAACGGAATCGTCACACTCACTGCCGAACAAATTCAAGCGGTGGGAATAGAGACCGGCAATATCGAACGCAAAGAGCTTACCGCTACTATAAAAGTAAATGGCATGCTGCGCGTCCCCAACAGCCACAAGGGAAATGCCACTTCTCTTTATGGGGGTGTCATCAAAAGCATTCATGCCCAGATCGGTGACTATGTAAGAAAAGGTCAGGTCATCGCGACCATTTCGAATCCGCAGTTTATCCAGTTGCAGGAAGAATATCTGACACTGGGTAGTAAAATCACTTTTGCCGAACAGGAAGTAAACCGACAGAATGAGTTGAATACCGGTAATGCCGGCGCTCTGAAAAACCTTCAGAGTGCAACGGCAGAGCCCAATGCACTCCGCACCCGGAGAGCTTCACTGCAACAGCAGATTCAACTGATGGGCATCAATCCCCGGTCAGTTTCAAACAGTACACTGAAGACTTCGCTCGTAGTGACCAGCCCTATCGCCGGGGTAGTCAGCAATGTATTTCCGAAGATAGGCAGTTATGTAGATGTTTCCTCTCCGGTGGCTGAGATCGTGGACAATAGCTCTCTGCATCTGGATCTCCATGTTTTTGAAAAAGA
>CAZGKN010000096.1:0-11040 GCA_964525915.1 uncultured Saprospiraceae bacterium
CCATTCACTTGCTCTTCAATGGGAATCACAACGCTTTTCATCACAGTCTCTGCATTCGCACCTGAATACGATGCACTTATTGTTACAGTAGGAGGGGCAATATCCGGATACTGGGTGACCGGTAAATTTATCAAACCAAGTACTCCGAGAATAACCAATATGATCGATATGACACTGGCAAAAACCGGTCGGGAAATAATAGACTTCAGCATATCAGAATATTGGTTTTATCTCATATTTGATACTATCGAATGGAATAAATTGCGCTTTGATCTTGGAACCTGTTCTCAAACCCATTGCTGTCGAACTAACGATTGTGTCCGATTTTGTAATTCCACTTTTAATTACTACCAGATTATCTATTCGATCCGCCACAACGATCGGGGTAGATATCACCGTATCCGCCGAAACTTTATATGTAAATACAATATTCTGTCGCTCAAATGTAGCATTCTCAGGTATGACCAATGCCTTTTGTACAGGATGTGGTATGAGAACTGTACCACTATTTCCATTACTCAGCAAACCTTCAGGATTCTGAAAAGTAGCTCTGAATAATACCGTACCACTCGATGGATCTACTTGCCCTGTAACCGCTTCTATTTTCCCTTTATGTTGATACTTCTCCCCATTCGGCAACACTAAATCAACCTCAGGCATCTGTTTGAGTTTATCTTTGACTGTTTTACCCGGAGTATTTTGTAAAAAATCAAAATACGCACTTTCATTCATTGAAAAATAAGCATATACTTCACTCACATCAGATACAGTAGTAATAGGCATTTGATCTGTAGGGCCGACTAAAGTACCGTTTCGTGAAACAATCCTGCCGACAGTACCATTGACCGGGCTACGAATCAAAGAATAATCTATGTTCTCCTGTATGGATTTGTAATTCGATCTGGATTGATCATAATCAGCTTGTGCTTGTCTCAGTTTACTCTTAGCTGAAGTCAGATTTGCCTTTGCCGTTTCTAACTGTACATTGCTGACAATTTTCTTTTCTACTAAAGGCACAAGCTTATCTACTTCTACCTGAGCAGCATTTACCATCGCCTTAGCTGCATCAATCGCCGTATTTGCCGCTGTCACACCACTCTTTGCAGCTTGCGCATTCTGATTCAGGACATTCGTCTCAAGTCGGAATAGTACCTGACCCTTTGTTACGTGCTGGCCTTCATCAACCAAAACCTGTCTGATATACCCACTAATTTTAGCGCGGACATCATTATTTATTTTACCTTCTATACGGACAGGAAACTGATCATACAGTGTCAGGTCTTTCTCAGTAGGTAATGTCACCTGAAGTGTCTTTATCATTTCTGGTCTGTGCTCCTGCGCTTTTTTGCATGACAGGACGGTCAACAATAAAATCAGACCCGGTAGTAGTTTAACTTTTATCATAGTTATTACTAAATAAAGTAGAAAATTCATTAAAAAAATAAAGTCAACAGAATATCTATTAACTTTATATATATAATACAAATATTAATTTTAAAAATACTTATAAATTAAAATTTACACCTGTAATATCAATTTTACAATCCAAAAAGCATTTTATCCATATGCATATTATACTTCAGTAAACACAAAACTGATATAAGAAACTAAATATCAAATATCAGAAATGGTTTACCCCAAGCTGTTTTTATAACAAGAATTAACGAAAATTAAATAAAAGACACTTATCCTTTTTTATGGATTCATAACGCATAAACTGATAAAGTCCGGTAGAGATTCAATTACAATGATCAGGTCTTGCGTTTCTGCTTCTTCGCTGCCGGGAATAATACATTATTGAGTATCAACCGGTACCCGGGTGAATTAGGATGTAATGACAGATCAGTAGGTGGATCTCCTACCAAATGCTGATAGTCCTCCGGATCGTGTCCGCCATAGAAAGTCCATTGACCTTTACCATATTCACCATGGATATACCGGGCTTCGCCTGCAGCTTTATTTTCACCGAGGATAAGCACATCAGGTTTGATTTGATCACGCATAAAAGCCGTCGTTTGTCCTAAAAAACCCTTCACAGTTCGGGTATGATCCTGGGTCAACATGGTCGGAACGGGATCCCATTTCGCTGAAAAATCAAAAAGTGTAAAATAATCCTCATCCGGGTCAACTTTTCTTTTTTTGCTAGAGGCATCATTATCAATTGAAGAATACTCATAGACTAATGGATCCATCACTAATTGAAAATTTGTAAATGCCAAACACTTACTATAATCTACCTTTGATTGGGCATTCGGATCCGCCGGATCTCCATCATAGATATCGGCACAAATATCTACGCCTTCGACACTAAGCGCAATATCATAACTATCTGTCGCACTACACATCGCAAACATAAATCCACCGCCACCTACGAAATCTTTGATTCGTTTTGCCACAGCCAGTTTTAGTTGGGAGACTTTCGTATAACCCAGTGATTTGGCTAATGCTTCCTGCCTACGTTGATTTTCCTGATACCAATATTGTGTATGATTACTCCGGTAAAATTTGCCATACTGCCCGGTAAAATCTTCGTGATGTAAGTGCAACCAATCATATTTTGTCAATTTCCCCTCCAATATCTCCCGATCATATACTTTATCAAAAGGAATCTCCGCATAGGTCAGCGCTAAGGTAACCGCATCGTCCCACGGCTGGACTTCTTCACCTTTTTCATTCACAGCAGGTGTATAGACTGCAATCCGGGGCGCTTTCTCGAGCTTCATCGCATCCATATTGACTTCAGGATCGTTAATCTCAGCAAGGATATTGTTGAACTCTCCCGAACTAATCACTCTGAAAGAGACACCTCTGGTCTTACATTCCTGTGCGATTGAGGTGCTATTCGGCAACGCAAAACTCCCCCCTTCATAATTCAATAACCACCAGCATTCAGCACCTTGAGATAATGTCCAATATACAATACCGTATGCCTTTAAATGATTGCTTTGCTCAGTATTCATTGGTATAAAGATATATGAGCCAAACAGCGAATGTGAATAGGATATCATCAATAAAAAAGTAAATATCCTCAGTATATTTTTCATTGTTAATTTATTGCTTCTTTAACGAATTCAATTTTTCAAAAGTTGCCTAATTCATGTTAACCTGATACAGTCTCTCCCATCTTTTAACACTCACTTCTTTCGGAATTGCCGCCGAATGGACCATCCAATTGCATAGCCATTCAGCCATCAATGGTACCAGCGACACTCCCTTTGTTCCTAGCCCGTTAAAACATATCAGTGAATTATATTCTGGGTGAGGACCCAAAATAGGCCTTCGGTCTTTTACTGTAGGACGAATCCCAGCCAATAAACCGACATTGTTTCCAGCTCCAGGGAAATCATCCTTCAAAGCTTCCACTAAATCATCCGGAGCTTCATCCAGTGCAGACCAATCACCATTCCAAACTTCCATACTAGCACCATACCAATGGCCTTTTGCTTCCCAATTACAAGCCAAATTACGTTTCTTTATACCACTTAGTTGTTTTATCCCAGGAATATCACAGATTAAAGCCTTACCCAGATTTGGAATAACTGGAAGGTATTTAAAATAAGGATTTTCCATGATTCGAAAACCCTCGCAGAATATTATATAATCAAATTCTTCATCTTGATATAATGTACGTTCAGTATGTGGTTTGACTTCCTGGTAATTAAATTCTGTATTAATTAACAGATCATTCTCAATCAAATATTCCCGGTATCGACTTAACAAAAAATTCATATTGACCTGATAAGCCTGCATCACCATCACACGAAACAGATAGTCTCCATCATTATCAGTCAATTTGTCTATTTCCGGTGAACAGAAATGGCGATAATTCTCATCTTCCATTTTCTGCTGCCAGTGCAAATATTGATTTTCATCTTTGAGATACCTGAATAGCTCAAGTGGCTGAATAATCTGACAATCTAACAATTCGCTTAATTCTCTGTAACACTTTAAAAAGACAGGGAGCAATTCATCAAACATCCAGGATTTAACAAACTTTCTTCCGGTCAATGGATTAATTATACCGGCTGCGGCAACCGAAGAACTACCCGGCATTTTTACATCAGCAACTATAGCCTGAATACCTTCCTTCAATAATTGAAAGTGAAGTACTGTCCCGGCAATTCCTTGTCCAACTATTAATACCTTCAATTGTTTTGTTTTATTATATCCTGCTTATATTTCGGAAGCTTTTTCACTACTTCTTCATACGAATGGTCAATCAAAGTTTTAAGAAACAGGCCATCATTCAGTTCTTCGACAGATATTGTATTCCACAATTCTTTATTCATATGATATCCAGGGATAATAGCAGGGAATTGCTCACGCAATTCAATACTGTATTCGGCATTAGCTTTGAGATTTATTTTCAACTCAGGTGCATCCAATGGAATTAAAATGAACATTTTGTCCATCACCTTTATTACTAAGGTACTTTCTCCAAAGGGTAATCCTTCGGAGGTAAATGGTTTTGCCAGGCAATATTCCCTGATTTCTTCGACATTCATTTTATCGCTGTTACTTTAAATCCATTCTGTCGAAGTAAGTTGATCACACCTTCTTTCCCGCCTAAATGGCCTGCACCAAAAGCAAAAAAATTAGAATGCCCCTGCATCATACTATCAATGCGTGAAATCCACCGTTCATTTCTATCTGTCAGGAGGAATTTCATGTATTTATCCATACCACTTTCCTGACTTTGTACCATTATAGCCAGCGAATCAATATTCTGCTGTTTATACAATTGGACCATTTGGTCATATCCATCATTATCCTTTGCTGATAATGACTGAATCAACAGTTCGGCTTGTACTTTAAGCGGAACTTTATCAATTGCTTTCATCTGATCTTCTATTGTCTCAATGCCTCCCGTAGCCATGTGTAGTGAATCTGCCTGTCCAAACAATTGAAACTCATACGATTTCACATTCGTTTTGGCATTATCTCCCTCATCACCCTGCATGAGTAATGCAGATATAAACAGTGGCTTGATACGCTCGACGAATGCAATTGGAATGCCTTTTTCCTGAATTTTGGCAGAGACTTCCTTATATTGATCCGCAGTTAATAAATCCTGAAGAGTCGTATCTCCGGGCATATCAGCCATATTCATCATCGAGAAAATCTTACTCACATCATTTAATTCTGCCATATCAATCTCCAACACCAGCCGGTCTGCTGATTTAAATGCAGATTCCATGGCTGAAGTAAAAAAGTAATCCTTCTCCGGTATCAGGTGAATGGTCCCAAAGAGATAAGACACCTTTGGATTGCCTTTTTGTTCAATCTTCCATAACAAACTATTATCCAGAGCACCATTAGTAGTTTGCTTTGCAGAATCAACTGATTTGCAGCTTCCGAGTAAGATCAGAAACGCTACAATAGCATAAGATTTAAATAATTTACCCATTTCTTGAAACATAAACCTGATACAATATTATTCCGGCCGCCACACTCACATTATATGAATCCAACAGATTATTCTGTGGAATTTTAAAAATTCCGTCCGCTCTGCTCTCTAATGAGCGGGAAATGCCTTTATTTTCAGAGCCCATCGCAATTGCGACCGGCATTTTGAAATCTACTTCAGGCAATTCCTTCTTCGCTTTACCCGAGGATGCAAGAATATGAATCCCGGCACTTCCCAACTTATCTGCACAATCATCCCAATTGGAAATTCGCGCTACCGACAACTGAGTTAAAGCACCTGCTGATGCTTTCATGGCATCCTCAGTGACACTGACGCTACCTACCGAAGGGATGATAATACCATTGCATCCTAATAACAAAGCTGATCGTGCAATTGCACCGAAATTTCGAACATCTGTCAGATGATCCAGTAATAAAATTAGCGGAAGATCTTTCCCCGTATGCTGCAAGAGTTCCTCCACTGTGTAATACGTAAAATTCGTAATAATAGCTACTATTCCCTGATGATTAGATGTAGTGTATTTATTTAACCGTTGTCTTGGAGCGAACTGTAATTCAATATTTTTTCCTTTAATCAATGTCCTGACTTCACTCTCAAATGATTTTTCACCTTGTGTAGCAAGCAAGATTTTCTCGATAGGCATTTCCTGACGAATTGCTTCCAGTACCGGATTACGCCCATAGATAATCTCGTTAATTTTGTCTGTCATATATATACCAATTGAATATTAGTTATATCTTTATCTGTTTAATAATTTATAAAATTTACGAATGAAATACAAGCTACTTTCGTTGATTGCATTATTCATATTTGCAACAAATATTACAATTTTTGGTCAGAATAAATCGATACCGCTTGATTTATCTGCATATATTTCAAAGGATAAATCTTTGATTGCCTGTAACAGCCAGCCCGGCAGTAATTTTTACTTAATGAATAGTTATACTGATAAGATAAGCGGTGTAACTTATTATTATGTAGGACAGGAAATCAATGGCATACCAGTGCAGAATGCGCAGACAACTTTTTTTAGCGATAAAAATGGGAATATAAAACATTCTGCAGTTCGGTTTTTGAATCTAAGCCATTTTTCTGCCAATGCACAAAATAAGCTTTTAGATGCACAAGCATCAGTGCAGAAAGTAGCTGAATATTTTCATATCAGCACATTAGAGCTCAGAAATACACCTGATGAAAAGAATGGGTTTAGTCTCCCTGCATTGGGACGTTCTAAGATAAAACCACAGTTGACCTATATGGTCAGAGATCACGAATTGGTTTTGTCCTATGCAATGGATGTAATGCCAGTAACCGATCACAGTATGTGGCAGGTATTTGTCGATGCAAATTCAGGTCAGATCATTGGTAAGACAAGCCTTACCACTGCCTGTTCTTTCTATCCGGGTTATTTACACTCTGATCAGTGGGATTGTCAGGAAGAATCTACTGTTACTACATCAGCCATCCCTCAACCTGGAGTGCTGAGCACTGCATCTGTAGAAAATGCAAAATACCGGGTATTGGATTTACCAAAAGAAGCTCCCAGTTTCGGATCTTTTGATTTGATTGTAAATCCCGCAGATACGATTGCTTCTCCTTTTGGCTGGCATGATAATGATGGTCTTCCGGGTGTGGACAGCACAAATCTGAATGGCGCAAATGTGTTTGCTTATAATGACGGAAATGGAGATTATGCGCCGGATAGCGGAGTAGATGGTGGACCTGGTTTAGTATTTGATAAAACTGTTGATTTCAATGCTGAGCCTGAAGTTTCAAAAGACGCGGCGGCAATAAACCTGTTTTATATGGTAAATAAAATGCATGACTTTTCATTCCATTTCGGACTGGATGAAGCCGCTGGTAATTTTCAGAAAATTAATTATACAGGACAAGGAATTGGAAATGACAACGTATTAGCACTATCCCAGTTCTCTAATGGTACTACTAATACAAATAATGCGGATTTTTCTACTCCAAATGATGGTGATAATGGTGTCATGCGAATGTTCCTTTGGACAAATAGTACAGAAAAACTATATGTTCTTCTTCCGGCATCAGCAGCAAACAGCTATGAAATAGGTACTGCAGCCTTTGGGCCATCCGTATCCTCATCACCTGTAACTGGCGAAATGGTTTACCTCAAGGATCTGAATGACCCGTCATCACACACAGGATGTAATGAAGCCGAAAATGGTGCTTCATTTACCGGAAAAATTGTACTAATTGACAGAGGTTCCTGTGATTTCAGCCAGAAAGTGTATACTGCCCAGCAATATGGTGCTATTGGTGTAGTCATCGTCAATTATGAGAACAATATCATTTCAATGGGGGCTGGACAAAATGCTTCTTCAGTTACTATACCTTCAGCATTTGTAACTAAATCCACCGGCGATGCCTTGAAAGCGCTATTAGAAAATGGTGATTCACTGGTTGTTAAATTAGAGAAACCCGCTTCGTCAGGACCTGAATTTTTAGACGCCTCCCTGGATAATGGTATCATCGCCCATGAATATGGGCATGGGATTTCAAACCGTCTCACTGGTGGACCCAATAACTCCAGTTGCCTCAATAATGATGAACAAATGGGTGAAGGCTGGAGTGACTTTTTCTCCTTAGTAACTACAAAGAGACCGGGCGACAAAGGTACTGATGCAAGAGGTATTGGCACTTATGCGCTGAATGAAACACCTACAGGCAGAGGAATACGAACCTATCCCTACTCTACTGATTTCACGGTCAACCCACACACTATGGATGACATCGTAGGCAGTTCGGGACCACATTATCTGGGTGAGATCTGGGCAACTACTTTGTGGGATCTCTATTGGAAAATGATCGAAGTATATGGTGATGATGGCAACCTTTACGGAGGAACAGGTGGCAACAGCAAAGCAGTACAATTAGTGATGCAGGGTATGAAACTTCAACCTTGTGGACCAGGAATGCTCGATGGCAGAGATGCGATATTGGATGCTGATTCATTGCTTAATGGCGGAGCAAATACTTGTTTGATCTGGGATGTTTTTGCGCGCAGAGGTATGGGTTACTTTGCCAAACAGAATGATCCAAACAACCGAAATGATAATATAAGTGATTTTACTTCTTATCCTTACTGTCAGAATAAAATTATCATCTCCAAACAAATGTCGAAAGAAGTGGATCCTTCAGGTACCATCGATGTAAACATCAGTATTACGAATTTTAAAGCTGAAAAAGCACTAAATGTTAAAGTAACTGATTTGGTCCCAGAGCATACTACTTATGTCATTGGATCCGGTGGAACCATCAATAATGATGTGGTAAGCTTTGATTTAGCAGAATTGGAAAGCGGTGCCTCTTCTTCATTTTCATATCAGGTAAAGGTAGATGATGACTATAAATCCTACTTATTAGCTACAGATCCTATGGAAGAAGATGACGTGGACAACTATGTTTCAACAGCCGAGACAGGTAATAATTTCTTTAATTTTCAAGCCGGTGTTGGTCCTAATGGACAAAATGTATATTCTATTATAGGTGAAGGTGGAGAATACAGATCTTCACTTTATTTGGAGAAAGGAATCCAAATTCAGGGAAGTGCTCCAGCTTTAGTAGTCAATCATTCATACAATACTCAGGCCCAGGTAGATGGCGGGTCAGTATTTCTGACCACTGACGGTTTATCTTATAAGCCTTTGAAAGATGAATTCTATCGGGGCGGCCCATTTGAAAAAATAGCTTATGCGTCCAATCCAATTCCCGGGCTTTTCGGTTTCAGTGGTAATTCAGGTGGATATGTCAATTCATTTTTTGATGTAAGTGATATACTCAATCAAAATGTCAAGTTGAGATTTTCTTATGCTGCTTCTGACGGGGCTGGCGTAGATGGTGGTGGCTGGTCAATAAACCGGGTTGATCTCGTAGAACCTGAATTTGTCAACAGTGAAGTTTGTGTAATCGCGGATAATGCTGATCAGGAATGCGCCAGTGCACCGGAGCGAGGTACCTGGGTCAGATACAATAATGTAGTTAAGAATAAAGCCTTGTCTCAGGACTTCGGTGCGACTGCTTATCCTAATCCTGGAACAGATAACCTGAACCTGTCATGGAATCTGCCTCAACCGGAAAATACGATGATTACAATTCTGAATAACCAGGGACAACAATTAATTCAAATGAATCAGGATGGGCATCCAGGTACAAATAGTATGTATCTGAATGTATCGAATATCCCTGCCGGCGTTTATTTCATTAAATTTGCCAACAACCAAAGAATCCAGGTGATTAAATACATAAAATTGTAATGGCATTATTGCAATTTACTGACAAAAGCAAGAGCCTCTTTACGAGGCTCTTCTTTTTTAAAATCAATTTTTAATCCATGTCTGGAATACAGACTTATATCAATCCTTTTTCTTTCAACCCTCTTAATATCAGTGGGAGTGCTTCCAATGTTTGTTTGCGATCGTCATGCAACAGAATTATATCTCCCGGCTTCGATCGATGAATAATAAACTCAGACAATTTATTTGAATCTTTGTATAAAGTATCGTAGCTACGCAATGACCAACCCATTACCTTCATACCTGTACGCTTAATTGCTGAAGCGATCGAAGGATTTGTTACTCCGAAAGGTGGACGATACCATTCAGGCTTCTCACCCGTTATTTTTTCGATAGCCTTACTACAAGCTAAAAGATCACTTTTAACTGCATCTGAAGAAGAAAATGTATTTGAAATTGAGTGAGCATACGAATGATTCCCAATGATATGGCCGTTAGCTTCAATCTTACGAACTACATCGGGACATTTTTTTACTCTATCGCCGACCAAGAAAAAAGCAGCTTTAACTTCATAATCACGAAGCAGATCGAGTACTTTCGAGGTAAATTCCGGATGGGGACCATCATCAAATGTCAATAACACTGCATTATCACTCACCTTACAAGTCACACTGATAAAAATCTGCCATCGTAACACCATAGCAGCCAGGAAAATTAATAATACGATAGATGCTATTAATATAATTAAAAACCAGACCATCAGGCTTTGCTTACCGTCAAAAAATGAACTCTCCGCTGATCACCTCCTAAAACACAAAAAGAGTTCCATTCCTTTGCATTTGCCACCTCAATGCCATAGGCAAGCGCTGCACCATCCAGTGTAAAATGAGTTCCACTACGCAAATTGAATTGAATCACATTATCAGGCAAAAGCTGTTGCAAGAATGAATTTGCATTAATACAGCAATCAAAGTTTTTAAGATTCAATTGCTCAAATTGGCTTACTGTCAGTAAGTGTGAATCCTGAATCATCCAATCAGCATCATCTTTTATGGCAGAAGACAATAGAAATGCACTGCTACAGGGCATCCATTCTATCCTATTGTCCCCACAAGGCATTTGTCGAATAATTTGCCGAACCTCATCGGTCATTTCATCACCTGCTACTAAAAGATGCTGTTTATCTGCTTCCAGTTTTGATTGCCTGATCGCATCACGCAATGCAAAATAGAACGTATAATAACTCTGAGTCCACGTAATATTGTAACCATGATTCTTGCACAATATACCTAGTGTACCCGCTAATGTATTATGTGTTGATTGAATAAACGCAGTCGGCGTTACACCCTG
>CAZGKN010000097.1:0-10992 GCA_964525915.1 uncultured Saprospiraceae bacterium
TTTAGTATATTTTGTAGTGAGACGATAGCTGCCTGATATTGTTTTAAATCATAATAGAGTGTCGCTTCATGAAATGCTTTGTTCTCTAATTTTCCTCTGAGCTCATCGATCAGGTCATTTACCTTATCGGCTCTTTTACTATCGGGATATGAATTGAGGAATGTTTGTAATTCGTCAATTGCTTTAGTGGTAAATGTCTGATCCAATTTATAATCCGGACTTTGTAAATAGTTACAATAGGCGGACATATAAGCTGCCTCCTCTCTGAGTGGGCTTGTAAGATAGGTATTTGCAAAGTTTTGAAAATAACTGGCAGCTAAGATATAATTGCTGAGATAATAGTGTGTATAGGCATAGCGGAAATATAATTCTTCTGCTTCTTTCTTGCCTCGATATCTTCCGATGATTTGTTCAAATAAGACCTGAGCCTTATAATAGTCTTTATTATCATAATACTTCATAGATTTCTTATAGACCAATTCAGTATCATTACTTATCCGAAGTTTTTCAAATTCAGATTTACATGCGGTAAAAATTAATGAGCCAAAAAGTAGAAAAGCTATCGTCCATCCCTTCATAAGTGCGCAAAGATAAGTATATGATTGTAAATTTTACTAAGAACGATTTTTTAGTAGTATTTGTACACGTATTGGGATAATCAATCCTTCATCTTTAAAGAATCAGATGTCTGATCAGCCTTATTGTCCATCAATTTTTCAGCCGGATCATTTTCTGGGACATCATACTGTTTTTGCTTTTTGCCAAATACAGATACATTGACATAACGTTTTGGATTTATCCGTAAGTCTTGCAATAACAGATCTGCCTGTTTACTGGTGCGTTCCAGATTATTATAAAGCCCATCATCTTTAATCAATTTGCCTAATGTGCCCTGTCCACTGTTTACTTTATTTATCAGTCCGGATAACTCTGCTATCGTAGTATTTAATGAGGCAATCGTAGTCTCCAGTTCTTTTACACGATTATCAATATCAGAAAATGCTGTAGTAGCAGTACTGATGGTTTTATCTAATTCAGATTTTTTTACTTGTGCAGATATTTCATTCAGATTGCTCAGCAGCCCGGAGATATCCTTATTTCGGGCATTAATATTTGCGGTAATACTATTCAGATTGGAAAAAGTACCTTGTAGTTGTTGATTGCTTGCTTGAAGTAAAATACTTAGCTGTGCTGTAATCCTTTCAAGATTCTGCAATGTTGACTGAATATTATTAACTGCCAGTCCCAGTCCTGTACTCTTATCTGTGTTCTTGAAATAATGATTAATAGTATCTAATATTCCGCCGACACCCACTTGTATCTGCCTCATATATCCGCCTAATTCATTAGGGTCACCCAACATAGACGTGAGCATTCCTTTGGTTTTACCGGTGAGGTAATCTCCTGATTGTGCACAATCTTTACCGTCACAGCTGTTTTTAAAAACCAGATCAATGGCTTTGTTGCCCATGAATCCTACATCCTGTATTTCGGCAGTCGCCCATTTAGGTACCTGTATTCCCTTTTGGACTTCAAGTTCTACAACTAAAGTAGATTGATTGCCCGGTTTAAAATAAATACTCTTCACTATACCTACCTGGAACCCATGAATATAAACCGGGGTACTGATAGTCAGTGTATTGATATCTGAATATTCGACGTAAAAGGTCTGATTCCGGTTGAAAACATCCTTCCCTTTTAAAAATTTAAATCCGAAAATGAGCAGCACAATTGCTACTATTGCTAAGATTCCGATTTTGATTTCCTTACCCATTTATGTGTAGGCTATTGATTGAAATTATTAATTAAAATGATCGACTGGAAGTAAACTGGTTATCTTTATTCTTCTTCAGATCCCATGACTTTTTCTGCAATATCATCAATTTTATCACTGACTACAGATGCAACGGCTTTTGCAGAATCTACCACATCTTCTACTATTTGTGTCACTTTCTCCATCAAACCCAAGTCGTCAGTATCCACAGGTTCATTTGTTTCAATCACCGGTTCTTCTGCTTTCGGCTGAGTCTCTTCTGCAGTGCCATCATCCAGTAACATGGGTTCTTCAGCGGCTGCCAACAGATGATCACTTTCATCTGTTTTCAATTCAGTTAGCATCTTATCAGCATCTGAATGATCAATGGTACTTTCTGATTGAGGTTCAGAGTTATTTGTACTTGTTTCAGTTTCCGCAGAAACAGGTTTCGAATTATCCGCTTTTGGTTTTTTATTCTCTGTAGGATGCCTGCCTTCTGAGATTTGTTTAGCTGCAAGGGTAAGTGTACTTTCTTCCTGAGCACGGGATTCTGCCGCTTTTGCGATATCATCAGCTACTTTTTTCTCCACTTCTTTAATAGCTAATTCCTTTTCTTTCCTGGCTTTCTCAGAATTATCGATTCGCTCTTTTTTCTTTTCAAGTTCGCTCTTGGTCTTCAGAATCTCATTTAATTTTTCCTTTTTAGATGCGATCCGTTCTTCGGTCAACTTGATCTTAGCTTCTCTGATCTGAACTTCTAACTGGCCGGTAGGAACATTGATCTTCTTATGCTGAAACTCTAATTCTTTTTCATCATAAGCAATTGACTGTTCCATCTTGCGAATAGCATTCAAAAGTCCTTCGTACCTTCTGTCCAGGCGCTCTTTGGCAGATCCGCCGGCACCGTCTGTTTCCTTTTTGCCATATCTTTTGGCTTTCAGGTCTTTAAACAGATTGTCCAGTTTATTCCAAACAATTTTACGATCAGTATTGGTGAATTTAGCCTTGGAAAAACGGGATTGGATTTCTTTCAACTCCTCAAAGAGCGGCTGAAAACTCAGGCCCTTATTCAGTTTTTCTTCGATATCAGCCATTGCAGCCATAAACTCTTCTTTTACGGCAGCGGATTTTTCACTGAAGACCTTATCAATCTCTTTGCGTTTCACTTTCAGACTGTCAAAGAGTTCATTGGTGGTTTTCCTCAATCCATCAATATGCTCTGGCAGGAGGAATTTTTCCCTTATCTGTTTTTGAATTTTATCCCAGGTACCTTTTAAATCATCCCAGAGTGAAGCATCATAAGCTTCATTCGCATCCATCTTATCTTTGATGATATCCAGCTCTGTCTTATAACTATCACTCAACTTTGCAGATAATACTCTAAATTGCCATTCAGCTTGAATTCGATTCAGTATGTCTTCCTGATCACTGGTAAACCCTTCGGGCAATAAACTACCTGTCGCAGTGAGTGGGTAAGTCTGTGATGTATAGCCTTCAGGGAAATAAACATCCTGATTGGCTTTCCATTCATTATTGAGCAGTTTTTCAAATTCTGCACTGACTATCTCTTCCGGAAAAACATACGTTTCATAGTTATTTGTTTCCGGGTGAAGCGACAAGGCTAATAATACTCTTTTATTCTCTTTGTCTTTGGCCCAAATAATAACTTTCGATTTCATAAGCGTTCTATTTCAATTTTTGCAATGTATTTAGTTAATAACAATTTGGAATACATTTTTATTCCAATACAGTAAATAAAATTCAATTTTAATCTTTATACTAATTTATTTTCCAACATATATTCTGCTATCTGAATCGCATTGGTAGCAGCGCCTTTTCGTAAGTTGTCCGCTACTATCCAGCAATTCAATGTATTCTCCCGTGAATCATCCCTTCGGATTCTTCCTACATATACTTCATCTTTGTCTGCACTCATCAGAGGCATCGGATATTTTAGTTGGCTGGGATCGTCTACTACAGTAACCCCCGGGAATTCATCGATCAGATGCTTTACCTCATTAATGTCAAAATTACTTTTTAGTTCAATATTAACTGATTCACTGTGTCCGCCGGTTACTGGAATTCTGACAGTTGTTGAGGTAATGGGAAGTTGTGCTTCCCCTAATATTTTGCGGGATTCATTGATCATTTTCATTTCTTCCTTGGTATAATCATTGTCAGTGAATACATCTATCTGCGGAATGACATTCTTATCGATCGGATAGGGATAGACTTTCTCACCATCGATACCTGCTCTTTCATCTTCCATCTGTCTGACCGCTTTAATGCCGGTTCCTGTGACAGATTGATAGGTAGAAACAACCACTCTGTTCAAACCAAATTTCTCCTGAAGTGGCTTTAGTACCATTACCAGTTGGATAGTGGAGCAATTGGGGTTTGCAATAATTTTATCCTCCGCTGATATTTCTGCGCCATTTACTTCCGGGACTATCAGTCGGATGTCCGGATGCATGCGCCATGCACTGGAGTTGTCAATAACAATGGTCCCTACTGCCGCAAACTTAGGTGCCCACTCAAGCGATGTACTGCCACCAGCAGAGAAAAAAGCAAAATCCGGTGCTGCTGCTACTGCGTCTGTCATACTTATTACCGGATATTCACGGTTGTGAAAGATTACTTTCTTGCCTACAGACTTATCTGAAGCAACCGGATAAAACTCCGTAACCGGGAAATTGTGCTCTTCCAGGACCCTGCACATCACACTTCCTACCAGACCAGTCACACCACAGACAGCTACTTTCATATTTTATAATTACATTTGATTAATGTATTGAAGGACAAATATAGGTGAACTCTGATGATTTTTAGAAGAACGATTATAACTGTGCTTATGTTTTATTCTGTTTTGCATTTTGCATACAGTCAATTTAATGAAACCTTTGCAGACAGTGCATTCAATGCTTCCGGATTATGGCAAGGAACGTTGGGAGATTTTAGTGTAAATGCCTCGCATCAGGGTGTACTAAATGCGACCGGACCGGGGTACAGTTATATGCTCACGCAATCGGTAATGTTTGATTCTACAATTTATTCGTACTATCTGAAAGTTAATTTCGCATCCTCTACACAAAATTTTACTGAATTTTATTTGCAACTCAATGATTCAAACCCTGATTTGGCAGATGGCTATATCCTGAGAATTGGTGAGACCGGATCCAATGACGGTCTTCAATTATTCTACCGGCATGCACAAAATGATTCTCTGATTGCCAGAGGTGGAGATGGATTATTTGCCAATGCATATAAGGGTGTATTTAATTATACTATCTTCGATGGAATTCTAACAGTTACATTTACACCGGATGGGGGCAGTCAGAGCTTATTGTTTCAGACTTTTTTAACGCATTGGACAAATCAAGGCTCATTTACAGGTCTGGGAATGAAATATACTTCATCAAATACAAAGAATATCCTTTTTGATGATATTTCTTTAAATCGATTCATTGCAGATACTGCACCTCCGGAAATAGCCAGTGTTACCACCACACAGGATATGATTACTGTGCTTTTTAATGAATCAATGGATCCTGTAAGTGCAGTAGATACGTCTAATTTTTCGTTGCGTCGGGCGGATTCTGTTATGATTCCGATTGCCAGTATTGAATATCTGTCCAATGGGGTAGCGATTTATCCGTCGGTTACACTGCAGGCTAATTCATTGTATCATTTGTATTTATCCAATCTTAAGGATTTGAGTGGAAATATCCTGCACGATACGGTATTAACTGCGACATACAGTATCATCATACCCGAACCATTGGATATTTTAATTAATGAAATCATGGCCGATCCTAGCCCTGTGGTGGGATTGCCGGATGCGGAATACATTGAATTGTACAACAGAAGTAATAAGGTACTGAACTTGTCAGGTACAATATTAAAAAGGGATGATGCCGCCATTCAATTGCCGGAATATACTTTAGATCCGGATTCGTATGTGATTTTAACGAGCACATCATCCAGCGCCTTTTTTCAACAATTTGGAAATGTCCTGGGAATTAGCTCTTTTCCTTCTATTTATAATGATGGTTCTAAAATTAGTCTGATCTCCCGGTTTGGAAAAATAATTCATTCAGTTACTTACAATACAGTCAGTTATCAGGATGCGACCAAAGCAAATGGAGGTTGGTCACTGGAATATGCGGGAGATCAGCGTATTTGTTATTCTGATCCGTTTATTGCCTCAAATGACCCAAGCGGTGGTACGCCTGGTCGAAAAAATTCAGATCACTCCAATACTACATCTGCGCCTTTAAAAGTTACAAGTTTTCAATGGGATGGGGGCCAAATGATTTCCCTGTGTTTTAATCAACTATTGATGCTGGATTCCAATATTGTGGTCAATGGATTCAGTATTAAAAATACGAGTTTACATCTGCTGAACCCCGGTACTTCAGATTGTTTTACACTGCTAATGAATCCAGAGCCAAAATTAAATGTGCTTAATATGCTGAGGGTGGTGGTAGTGGCTGATTGTCAGGGAAATAAAATATTAATAGATACGACTATTTTCTTTGGTGCTTTTGATCCACCCGGGGCAAATGATCTTTTGATAAGTGAGATTTTGTTTGATCCGGATACAGGTGGTAAAGACTATCTGGAACTATATAATAATTCTAACCATATCCTGGATATTAGCAACCTGATCGTAGGGAATACATCGAATAAATCAAAATATAAAGTGGGTCAGACAATATATTTGAAACCCGCAACATATACTGTACTAACTCAGGATCGATCTTATGTACTGAATAGTTATCAGGTGCCAAACCCGGGTCAATTATATCAGATCACAAATTTGCCTGCTTTTAATCAGGATAAAGGCAATGTCAGTCTTTATTATCCAAAGGGAGCAGATACGATTTTGGTTGATTCAATGTATTATACAAAAAGTATGTACAATGTATTTTTGAAGAGCACAAAGGGAATATCCATAGAGCGGGTTGACTTCGATTTAACTTCTACTGATTTGTCAAACTGGCAATCGGCTGCAAGTAACCTCAGAGGTACACCTACCGGAAAAAATTCGCAGTACAGAGCCGATTCCACTATGGCTATTGATGAAATTTTGTCAACAGATCAGGATCATCTCTCGCCGGATGGCGATGGATATTTGGATTATCTACTGGTCAAGTATAAGCTAGACGAACCAGGGTATTCATTCAACTGGAAAGTGTATGACTTGAAGGGAAGACTTGTGTTGGGGAATACCGGAAGTAGTCAGATCGCGGGTGTAGAAGGGACCGTGACCTGGCAAGGCAATGATGATAAGGGTAATCATGTATTGCCTGGAATTTATATTCTGGTGTTTGATTTTATAAATAATAACGGTAAGACAAAGAAAGATAAATTGACCACAGTGGTAAGTTATCATTGAAAATATTCAACTCGTTATGCGATAAATTAATCTCTGGCGCTTGCTAATTGGAGTGTAAACCCAAAGGTAGAACCCACTCCCGGAGTACTTCTTACATTAATTGTCTGTTGATGAGCCTCAATGATATGTTTTACGATAGCCAGACCTAATCCACTGCCGCCGGAATCTCTGCTACGGCCTTTATCAACCCGATAAAATCGGTCGAAAACATGATCCAGATGTTGTTTTTCTATACCGAGGCCATTGTCAGAAACCTCGACCAACAGGTACTGTGACATATTGTAAAAACCAACTTTGGTGGTACCATTTTCTTTATTGTATTTTATTGAATTGACGATAAGGTTATTTAATGCCTGTCGAATGTATTCCTGATCTCCGATTACTTTATGATTTTGGGCCACACCATCTTTAAATGAAAGGGTTATATGCCTTTCTCTGGCATAGAGTTCCAGATCATCAAAGACCTCTTCAGTAAGTTTTTTTATATCAAATCTTTGAAGATCAAGGACTGATTCTACTTGTTCTAATCTGGAAATTCCTTCCAGATCTTCGATGATTGCCTGCAGACGTTCTGCGTTTTTTGAAGTACGTTTTAAGTATTTGAGACAGAGATCAGGGTCATCTTTTGCACCATCCAGTAATGTGTGAACATATCCCTGTATATTAAATATTGGTGTTTTTAATTCATGAGACACATTCCCCAGAAAATCTCTTCTGTAGTTTTCCAGCGTTTGTAAATTTTCAATCTTTCTTTGATGTTCTTCTTTCCATTGCCGGACATCCTCACTCACCAGATGAAATACATCTTTACCTGCATTGTCAAAAGCCTGCGCATTTAGCGTACTTTTCTTATTCTCATGAATGAGCTTATAAATTGGTTTGATCCGGCGAAATAAATATTGTGTGATGAAAAAAATGTTGATAAAATAAGAGAATGCAAAGATGCAGCATAGAACTAAAACAGTCATCCAGGCTGGAACAGACCAGTAACCATTAAAGTCTAATATTCCGATAATAATCAAAACAAAGATTAATAGTATTACTGAACTGAAAACTGATGTCTGACTCGGTGAGAGATTTTTAAACATGGGAGGTTTTTATCTTTGAAAGTAATGCGTTTAGTCATCTTGCGGTATATTCTTTTTAGTTTGAAAGCATTCCATCTGATAGAGAAAAGTGTAATTTCTGCTTAAATTGCATCAATTTTATATCCTACACCTTTGATGGTCTTGATGATTCCTTCACCCAGTTTTTCCCTCATTTTACGAATGTGTACGTCGATAGTGCGATTTCCTACGATGACATCATGTCCCCACACTTTACTGAATATTTCTTCACGGGTAAATACTTTTCCGGGTTTAGTGGCTAACAACTTCAAAAGTTGAAATTCTTTTTTTACCAAATCAATACTAATTCCATTTCTGTTCACAAGATGCCTGTCCGGATCTATGGTTAAGTCCATCACTTCGATTATTGTTGAATTATTACCTGAATCAGTATTTCCGGAGCGTCTTAGGAAAGCTTTTAGCCGGCTTACCAGTACGGTAGGTTTTACAGGTTTTGTGATGAAATCATCCCCGCCGTGATCCAATGCACTAATCTGTGTGTAGTCCTCGCCTCTGGCTGTGAGAAACACGATCAGGATATTTTTGTATTTCGGGTCCATTCTAATAGTTTTGCATACTTCAAAACCATCTATTTTTGGCATCATGATATCCAGTATTATCAAATCAGGTTTAAAACTTTCAAGTTTTGCCAGTGCAATTTCACCATCAGACGCTGATTCAGTTTCAAATCCTGCTTTTATTAAATTGTAACTGAGGATTTCCAACACATCCGGTTCGTCATCGACTATGAGGATGCGATAGTGACATTTTGATATAATGATTTCTCTATTGTCGTTCTTCAAAATCGATTCAATTGATTTTATAAAATGAAAGCCTGAATATCTATGTCTCTGCAGAAACAGATTACTTGTTATTTTCCTTTATAAGTTTTTGTCTGGAAACCATAGCCAGTGATGAGTCATATATAACTTTCAGTCGGAGTGGATCCTGTCCGTAATACTGCATTTGTGCATAAAAGGTCAGTGTATCCATGTCTGTGAGCGCTAAGGCTTTTGAAATTAATACTCTGCGGGCACTGTCCCTATCGCCACTTTCTATCAGATCAACGGACGATCGCGCCATTTGAACATTTGCCAGAGTGCGGGCAAAATCCATATCCTTGTTTGAAAGTTTTATTTCTGCCTCGCTACAACTATAGGCGATCGTGCACAGACTACACAACAGAAACAAAAGATTAGTTCGAATCTTCAAACTATATTATTTTAGGCGTGATGAATTCAATAATAGATGGCGTTTTACTAAAAAAATTTTGCCATTTATTGGTATCTGAGTCAAATACAGCAATCGCACCTGTCGAAAACTTTCCTGCATCCGGGACCAACTCATCGACCAGATCTTCCATACCGGGATTGTGCCCGATGATATACACACAACTTAATTTATCCGGTAGTGAAGTGATTTTGGCTTTAATGGTTTCTGCATGTGCCAGATATAGATCAGGACTCAACTCCATACAGGCATCATAGAAGAAATTGATGAAATGCCCCATAGTCTGGCGTGTGCGGGCAGCATCACTGCATATAAAGAGATCCGGATCATCAAAGTTGGCTCTGCAGTACATCGCCATCTTATAGGCATCTTTGTTACCCTTGTCGGAGAGTGGCCTGTCCTTATCAGTCAAGTAAAAAGGGTCAATGACAGATTTTGCATGACGGACTAAATAAATTCGCTTCATTATATTCTAGTGTTAGTTATCCGGCTTTTTTATAATTGTCTTAATCAAATCCGAATGAACATAGAACTGCATTTATCGTGTTTTGTTCAGATGGAAACAGGACATTAACAGATTGAAAAGTAACAATAGAGCAGACATTAAGTGATGCTTTATAACTACATTTGAGGTTTTATATTTATTTCCAGGTGAAATTTAAAAAATCAGAATTTAAGGGATACTTTCCTGAAAAATGGACGGAAGAGGCAATCGAACTGTCAGAGTACAGACAGGTCTGGGATGTCACAAACTCACCGGATAAGATGACTGCAGTGCTGAAAGTGTCCAATAATCAGATTTTCAATATCGTCCTGTACCAGACGCGGCACTTTGTGGCTCAGTACCATTGTACTTGTTCCGCTTTTAAGCCAGATACCGGTTGCGTACATATTCTTGCTTTACTTTATCGTACACAATCCAGAAAAGAAAGCCTTTCGAGGACTAATACTTCACCCAGATATAGTTTTGAACAATTACTTCAAATGATTTCTGCGGATGAACTGGAAGAGTTTGTTCGCTTCATCGTTCCGGTAAATGCGCAGTTACAGCGTCAGTTCCGACAATTTTTTGAATATAAGTTTTTATCTGGTGAAAAACTGCTTGATAGCTATGTGAGCAGATATACCAGGGATATAATATCCAGTGACGGATCAAAAAACAAGAAAGCAATAAATGATCTTGAATATACATTTAATACCCATTTATTCAGAGCAGAAAAATTACTCAGAGAAAGTGAATATATTGAAAGTTTTCAGATAGTCAGTGTGCTCCTGATTAGTGCATTGGATATCGAAGACAAGTTGAGTTTTACTATTCTGAAAAATGATTTTTATTTTAAAATACACCAATTATTAGCAGAATATCAGAATTTCAGACTGGCACCTGAATTTTATCTGAATTTAAATAAACTCTATTTCCAGGAATTAAATCACCCGATGTATCAATATTTCAGAAAGAATAACGCTATTGAATGTCTGAAAGGAAATCAGGAGTATAACCT
>CAZGKN010000098.1:0-3717 GCA_964525915.1 uncultured Saprospiraceae bacterium
GCGACATGGCCGCTTCGGAATCGATCATGCCTTCGTCCATATTCACGTCGATGACCTGTGCCCCGGCCTCTACCTGTTGTTGTGCTACTTGTAGAGCTGTCTCGTAATCGCCCTTCTTGATTAACTTCTCAAATCGTTTTGAACCGGTTACATTCGTACGCTCACCGATATTGACAAACAGTATTTCAGGGCGCATGATCATCGGCTCGAGACCGCTGAACATGGTGTATTGAGGCCTAGGTGTTAATTTTCGAGGCAGGAACTTTGCAGCTACTGCGGCTATCGCTCTGATATGATCCGGTGTAGTACCACAGCAGCCACCGATAAAGTTTACAAACCCACTGGTCGCAAAATCAGCGATTTGTGTACTCATATCCTGTGCCGTTTGATCATACTCACCCATTTCATTGGGCAAACCTGCATTGGGATAGGCAGAAATATAACACTCAGCAATATCTGATAGTGACTTCAGGTAGGGTTTCATCTCTCTCGCACCTAATGCACAATTAATCCCGATAGAAAGTATCGGCATGTGACTAACTGAAATGTAAAATGCTTCGATTGTCTGCCCTGAAAGTGTCCGGCCACTGGCATCAGTGATCGTACCGGAGATCATGATCGGAAACTCGACACCTAGCTCTTCGTACAATTCATCAATAGCAAATAATGCTGCTTTACAATTGAGTGTATCTGTGATTGTCTCTATTAATAAAATATCAGCGCCACCATCAATCAGGCCGCGTGCCTGATCTTTGTATGCAGCCGCCAGCGTGATAAAGTCCAGGGAACGATGCCCCGGATTGTTCACATCAGACGACATGGAGGTTAACTTAGTCGTCGGCCCTATAGCACCAGCTACAAAGCGTGGTTTATCAGGCGTGAGGGCATTGTATTTAGTCGTCACAGCTTTCGCCAGCTTAGCAGATGCTACATTCATCTCATAGGACAGGTCAGCCATGTGATAATCTTCCTGAGATATGGCATTTGCGCTAAAGGTATTCGTCTCTATGATATCTGCACCTGCGGCTAGATAAGCTTCATGGATACTGGAGATGATGTCCGGGCGCACCAGTGAGAGTATTTCATTATTCCCCTTGACATCATGCGGATGATCATTAAATCGCTCCCCTCTGTAATCATCCTCACCGAGTTTATACTGCTGGATCATCGTACCCATAGCACCATCGAGTACCAGAATACGTTGGGTCAGTAATTCTTTCAGTAAGGCAGTCGTGTTTTTCATCCCGTAATTAATAAAGACTGCAAATTTAACCCAAAATCAATAACAGAAGTTTGAAAAAACAAAAAGTAATATTTAATAAATTGGTTCAAAAAGATTGTCTAGCTTTCAAATTCTTACATTTTGCAAAAAAAAATTTTCATTGAAGAATCCTGCTGAGGTTTGAAGTATATATGCAGGAAGTAATAAAATTTGATTATCTTTAGTTATAGAATTTATTTGAGCATAATGTCAAATAGCACAATCAGAAGGTTTACTCTGCTCATCATACTACTGATTATGATGGGTGGATACCTGTCCGCCCAGATAGGTGATCCATCAATGATCTTTCTCAATGAGGACAAAGGCGTAGTGTACAACAATGAAATGTTTGTCGAGCTGAAGGTCAAGACAAACGGCATTGGCGTCGGCGCAGGTTTTGGGCGAATCAAAACTTTCTATAAGTCAAATCTTACTTATTTCTCCCTGGAAAACATCAAAAGCAATAAAGAGATCCGCCAGGATAAAAAATCAGCTAATTTCCCCTCTACACCTTATTCTTACGGAAAAATAAATACCTTCTATGTCATCGATGCCGGCAAATCAATCAAATATTTCTGGTCAGATAAAGATAAGTACAAAGGTGTACTCGTAGGATATAAACTGGGTATTGGTGTGTCTCTTGGCATTTTACAACCCTACTATCTAAAAGTTAAATACGCACTACCTGATGATAACAGGTTGTATTTCAAAGAGATAAAATATTCACCGGAGACGGCCGCTGAATTTCTTGACCAGGATAATATTATCGGGAAATCAAAAATCTTTAAAGGAATCACGGAGTCGAGATTAATACCCGGTGTACATGGGATTGCCGCATTGCATGTAGATTTCAATAAATCAGATGAATTCATCACTGCCTGTGAACTGGGAACTAAAATTCATTTGTTTACAAATCCTGTTTCACTAATGGCATACCAGAAAGCCTCACCTTTAGTATTGGATCTCTTTCTCTCACTTCAATTTGGGAAAAGGAAATAGGTAATTTGCTTGTAGCTTACTATTTTCCTGAAGTCCAATCAAATCACTCAACAAATCAAACCAAACTATATTTATACGATCATTTTAATTAAACGTTACTTCCAATTTGGATTTTGTTTAAATAACAAAAGCCAATTGCACTGATTAGTAATTCAAAATTTTAGTAATTACCTTTGTGCTTTATAAAAAACTTAGCGAATGAAGTGGTTCACTACTTTTATCACCTCGAAGATCGGTCAGAAATTCACGATGGCTGGTACCGGATTATTTCTAGTTCTGTTTCTGATCGTACATCTGGCCGGTAACTTACAATTACTCAAAGATGATGGTGGAGAACCGTTTAATGTATATGCCAATTTTATGGTGCACAATATCTTCATCGAGATTATCTCCATTGGGCTGTATATTTTCATTTTGCTGCATGCCATACAGGGAATAATCTTTGCGATTAATAACAAAAAGGCACGCGGTAAGAACTATAAGAAGAGTTATTCCGGCAAAAAAATATTCCCCGCGAGTAATATGGCGCTGCTTGGTTCGCTTATCTTTTTCTTTATCATCTTTCACATGAAAGATTTCTGGTGGAAATATAAGTATGGTGGCCAGGTGGACATGATCCCACATGGTGATGGTACTATCGGCAACCTGTATGCTACAGTTCAGTCTTCATTTAGTCATGGTTGGATTGTGGCACTTTACATACTGTCGATGGGTGTTCTATACTTCCACCTGTCACATGGCTTCGCCAGTGCTTTTCGTACTTTCGGTGTACACAATAAAAAATATACACCTGTGGTCTATTTCCTGGGAACTCTATACTCAGTGCTGGTATGTATTGGCTTTGCAATTATTCCAATTTACTTTTATTTCTTTCTAACTAATCATTAATAAATTCCCTATTCTATATAGGCTATATAAAATATCTCAAACATGAGTTTAGATTCAAAAATACCTGAAGGCCCAATCGCTCAAAAGTGGACGAGTTACCAGTCCAAGGTACCACTCGTCAACCCTGCAAATAAACGACATCTGGAGGTAATCGTCATTGGTTCAGGCCTTGCCGGAGCTTCAGCAGCAGCCACACTGGCGGAGTTGGGTTACAAGGTTAAAGTATTCTGTTTCCAGGACAGTGCCCGTCGTGCTCACAGTATTGCTGCTCAAGGTGGTATCAATGCAGCAAAAAACTATCAGAATGACGGCGACAGCGTCTATCGTTTGTTTTATGATACGGTAAAGGGAGGTGATTATCGTTCCCGCGAGGCTAATGTCCATCGCCTGGCTGAAGTCAGTGGTAACATCATCGATCAGTGCGTGGCTCAGGGTGTACCTTTTGCACGTGAATACGGTGGGATGCTAAGCAACCGTTCATTTGGCGGTGTGCAGGTCCAACGTACATTTTACGCAGCCGGTCAGACCGGTCAACAATTATTGCTGGGTGCTTACTCAGCACTTCAGCG
>CAZGKN010000098.1:3727-6123 GCA_964525915.1 uncultured Saprospiraceae bacterium
GATGTTTGCCCGGCATGAGATGCTGGATATAGTAAAAATTGATGGTGTAGCCCGTGGAATAATAGCCCGTGACTTGATTACAGGCCAATTGGAAAGACATTTCGGTCATGCAGTCTTATTATGTACCGGAGGTTATGGAAATGTGTTTTTCCTTTCTACCAATGCCATGGGAAGCAATGTCACTGCGGCATGGAAAGCCTATAAAAAAGGAGCCTATTTTGCCAATCCATGTTATACACAGATTCACCCGACCTGTATTCCTGTCTCAGGTGATCATCAGTCGAAGTTGACACTAATGTCAGAGTCATTAAGAAATGATGGTCGGATCTGGGTTCCGAAGAAAAAAGATGAATCCCGCCCAGCTAACCAAATCCCTGAAGAAGAACGCGATTACTATTTGGAGCGCAGATATCCTGCCTTCGGTAACCTGGTTCCCCGTGACGTAGCTTCACGTGCAGCGAAAGAAAGATGTGATGCAGGCTATGGTGTCGGTGCAACGAAGATGGCGGTTTATCTTGATTTCAATGAAGCTTTTCAACGCTATGGTACTATAGAAGCGAAAAAACACAATCTCGAAAACCCGGACAAGGATACTATCATACGATTGGGTAAAGATATAGTGAAAGAAAAATACGGCAACCTGTTTGATATGTACAAACAGATCACCGGCGAAGATCCGTATCAAGTACCTATGCGGATTTATCCTGCAGTACACTATACGATGGGCGGCCTGTGGGTCGATTATAACCTGATGACGACTGTACCCGGTATGTATGCACTCGGTGAGTGCAACTTCTCTGATCATGGTGCCAACCGGCTCGGTGCATCTGCACTAATGCAGGGCTTGGCAGATGGCTATTTTGTCATCCCTTATACAATCGGCGCTTACTTGTCAAAAGAAATCAGTACACCTGCCATACCTACGACACATGAAGCTTTTGAAGCAGCTGAAAATGATGTCCGGGAGAGAATTGAGAAACTGATGAATGTAAAAGGTAAACATTCAGTTGATCACTTCCACAAGCAATTAGGTAAAGTCATGTGGAACAAATGCGGAATGGCACGAAATGCCCAGGGTCTGCAGGAAGCTATTAAAGAAATCCAGGAGATTAGAGCTGAGTTTTGGAAGGATGTAAGGATCCCGGGTTCTGCGGATGAATTTAATCCTGAGTTGGAAAAAGCAGGACGTGTAGCTGACTTCCTCGAACTGGGAGAGTTACTCTGCCGCGATGCACTGAACAGAAATGAATCCTGTGGCGGTCACTTCCGGGAGGAATATCAGACATCAGAAGGTGAAGCGCTGCGCGATGATGAAAACTTCACCTTTGTTTCCGCCTGGGAATACAAAGGTGCGGATGAACCTGAACTGCATAAGGAAGAATTAATATTTGACAATATCAAAATAGCTCAACGTAGCTATAAATAATCGAAATAATAAGTAAAATGAATCTGGTATTAGAAGTCTGGAGACAAAAAAATAGTAAGGCACAAGGCAACTTCGAAACACATAATGTAGCGGATATCTCACCGGATATGTCTTTCCTGGAGATGTTTGATGTGCTGAATGAAGACCTGATCAATGAAGGTAAAGAGCCTATCGCATTTGACCATGATTGTCGCGAAGGGATATGTGGTATGTGCAGTATGTATATCAATGGTCGTCCACACGGACCGTCACGGGGTATCACTACCTGCCAGTTGCACATGCGCTCATTCAAGGATGGTGACACCATCGTAGTCGAACCCTGGAGATCGGGGGCATTTCCGGTGATCAAAGATTTAGTGGTGGATCGATCTGCCTTTGACCGCATCATCTCTGCCGGTGGTTATATTTCTGCCAATACAGGAAATGCACAGGATGCCAATTCCATACTCATCGGGAAAGACATAGCTGATGAAGCATTCGAGTCTGCTGCTTGTATCGGTTGTGGTGCCTGTGTCGCAGCCTGCCCCAATGGCAGTGCCATGCTTTTTACTTCAGCCAAGGTGCACCAACTGAACCTGTTACCACAGGGTCAGCCAGAGCGCAATGCCCGTACCCGCAATATGGTCGAGCAGATGGACCGCGAAGGATTCGGCGGTTGTTCAAATATCGGTGCCTGTGAATGGGAATGTCCCAAGTTTATTTCATTGGACAATATCGCTGCCCTCAATGCCGACTACCTGAAAGCCAGTTTGGTGAAGGATTAGGGTGCAGATTCGCTGATTTGTTGATTCGTGGATTCGCAGATTTGCTGATTCGCTGATATGCTAATTCGCAGATTTGCTGATTTGCAGATTCGCGCATTCGATGATATGCAGTTTCTCAGATAATAGGGCTATTTAAAACATTCATGATGAAGAGCCATAGGCTCGACAAATTTTGTAGCGCCGGATTTTAATCCGGTAGTTGCAAT
>CAZGKN010000098.1:6223-10978 GCA_964525915.1 uncultured Saprospiraceae bacterium
TAACCATGAAATGAGTGCAGTAGGCACGATGTATATAAATGAAATCAGATTTTTTATCCGATAACAATAAGGAGCATTGGCCTTGCAATCTTTGATTGCAAAAAAACCAAATAGTAAACAACAAAGCGCATTTCATTTCACGCAAAGGACACAAAGCTTTTCACAGAGGACGCGAAGTGGGAATGTTATTATGTGGTTGTCTTGTGCTACTTCACATTCGCTGATTTGCTGATTTGCCCATTCGCGCATTCGATGATATGCAGTTTCTCAGATAATAGGGCTATATAAAACATTCATAATAAAGAGCCATAGGCTCGACAAATTTTGTAGCGCCGGATTTTAATCCGGTAATTGCAATTAACCATGAAATGAGTGCAGTAGGCACGATGTATATAAATGAAATCAGATTTTTTTATCCGATAACAATAAGGAGCATTGGCCTTGCAATCTTTGATTGCAAGAAAAAATCAAAAGGTAAACAAAAAAGAGCATTTCATTTCACGCAAAGGACACAAAGCTTTTCGCAGAGGACGCGAAGTGGGAAAGGTATTACGCGGTTGTCTTGTGCTACTTCACATTCGCTGATTTGCCGATTTGCCCATTCGCTGATTCGTTAATTTGCTTATCTGAATATTCCGAATTTACCTTCCTTTGAAACTAATTTGGATTAATATTTGTAATAGAAATAAGTTATGGAATATAAATTATCCAAACATGCCGTAGAGCGAATTATTGATAGAAGAATCGACATTCAGGTAATCGATGAAGTTATTCAAAATCCGGATAACCAGATTAATGAGAACGAGTGCACAAAGATATTTCAAAAAAAAATTACAATAGAATCAAAACTATATCTGTACAGAGTATATTTGAATCTTTGTAAAAAGCCGCCATTGGTTATTACTGCTTATAAGACAACAAAAATTGAGAAGTATGAAAATTAAATTTGATAAATCAACCGACATATTATATGTTCAATTCACTAACTCCGAAATTTTTGAAAGTGATGAAGAAAAACCAGGAATGATAATTGACTATGATAAAAATGGCAATATTGTCGGTATAGAATACCTGGAAGCTTCAAAAAAAATAGATCTGCCAGATAAAGTTTCTTATGAAATTGTCGAATAAGTAGTGTGAAACTATTGTAATCATTCGCATATTCGCTGATTCGTAATTTAGCTTTTACTTTTTGATCTTTCCTTTTGGATCATGTATGAATTAATCCTTTCCCCCTTAGGTCCGTCAAGGCCTCAAATAATCGGTCCATATCCTGTTGCTCATTGAAACCATTAATGGAGTACCGCAGATTCTCCTGGCGCATTATCGGTACCTGAATCTGATACTCATCATATAAGAGATCGTGTAATCCCTCCGGGTTATCGGTTCTGATCCGTGCACTGTACATCTGACCGATAAATCGTTCATCAATCGTAGTCAGTGGCTCAGAACCCAGTATTTCAAGCAAGCGAGGTGCATTATCTCTCACCATTTGCCTGCATCGGGCTGCTACTGAAGTCCAGTCATGATCTTTCATAAACTGAATAGATGCCGGAGTAGTCATCAGTGAGGTATAATCCCGGGTACCATTGATCAGGTGGTAATCCTGAAACTGGGACTCAGTGGGATACATTGCTTCATAGCCCCAACTTACTACCAACGGATCCAGGCCAGTCTGCAATGATCTCCGTGCATAAAGAAATGAATTGCCCCGCGGTGTCATCATCCATTTATGATTGGCCCCGGTATAGTAATCACAATCCAATGTCTCTAAATTTAAAGGTATATGACCAGGCACATGTGCGCCATCTATAAATGTCAATATTCCTAATTCTTTTGCCCGGGCAATTATCTTCTCTACCGGTAAAATAATTGCTGTAGAACTGGTGATATGACTCACGAAAATCATTCGGGTACGTTCTGTGACACCGGCAAACAATTGCGCTAACAATTCATCCGGATCAGACAAGGGAAAGTGAATCGGTTGGCGAACGTACTTCGCACCTTTTTTGCCACAATGCCATTTCCATGCACGATCACAGGCACCATACTCTATATCCGTAGCCAAAACCTCATCTCCGGGCTGTAGGTCCAGGTTCATAGCTACCAAATTGACAGCAAATGTCGGGCTGGATACATACACCAGATCCAGTGCAGGACAATGCAGATATTGCTCCAATGCCTCCCGACTCTCATTCAATAACTGTGTACCTACACGAAAGAAAAAGTTTACCGGGTCTTTCTCAGCAATTCGTTGGATTTCCTGATAGCGGGCAAGCACCGGTGCCGGACAAGCTCCAAAGGAACCAAAATTGAGAAAGGTAAGGGCCGGATCTAAGAGAAATTGGCTTTTTAAATTATTCAATGGTATGCGTTTTGCGATTCAATAAAAGAGAATAAATGTAAGGAAAATAATATCAAATATCGAGGTGATTATTCTCTGGTATTAATTTAATTACACCAATTTATTACAATCAAATTGAAAAATTATTATCAATCCTTTCGATAAGTAAATATACTTAACCTCATAAAAAAGCTCAGGGCCCACTGAAACAGCAGACCCTGACAAACTTCGTTTTGGTTCAAACTAAAAATCTCAAAAAGAATATAAGCATTTACATTGTGCTCACAGTATATTTTATACCGATGATATCTTTAAATCAAGCCTATTCAACTATGAATCAATTATTTATGTAAAAGATAAATCGGTATGAACGATTGTAAGATTTTAAAATATTGAAATATTCTAAAATCACAATTCGTATCAATTGATTTTGATCATTCGCTTGATTACAGTACTTTCTCCATTGGAGAGTTGGTAGATATATACTCCTTCATCAGGCAGCTTGTGCCCATCCAGTTCAAACTGATTATGGCCTGCGCTGCAATTTCTGCTTTCTGTATAAATCGCTTTACCAGTCAGATCAAATATTGTCAGTTTTACCTGACTGTTATTATCTGTGTTGAAACCGATAATCGTATGATCGGAGAATGGGTTTGGCCTGTTTTGCTCGACTGCAAAGATACCATTGTTATTCCCTGAGTTAAACGTAAGTTGAATACGCTGCCCGTCTCCATACATATCATAGCCTTCATTATCCATATCCTGCTGTGACAGACTGATCGCCTGAGACAACAACATCGGTGTCGCAACTTTCAACTTCAGTGTCAGCACCTGATTCTCAGGGACTAACTGACCTGAATTGCGCTGCAAACTGATTGCCAGATCGCCATTCGCCAGATAATTATAATTATCACCATTGGCATCAAAAGCTTTACTGGTAACATCCAGGATATTCACCGCCGGATCCAGTTTCAGTGCCATCTGGAGTCCACCCATCGCATCATTGTCACTCATCAGTTCGATCGAATACTCTGTACCCGGTACTAAAGAAATATCTGCTGTACTTAATGTGTAGCCTATATTCCTGGTCTCCATATTTCCATCATGGAAGCCAACTTTTGCACTACCATCCACATCACCCAATTTCGTACCGATGAAGTTGACATTCTTCAATTCACCGGTAGTGCGTGCAGTTATGGTCTGCGGATAATCCTCTCCCTGCGCATTGGCCGGATCAGTAAATGTGTATTTCTTATCAATGAAGCGCCAACTTTGTCCTGAAGCAAACTGATCTATCTTACCAAGTATTAACTTACGTATCATGATGATATCCTGACCTGAGATTCGCTTGTCATCACTCACATCTGCCGCAATCAGTCGGAATGGATTAGTGATAGACATCTTGCCCAGGATATGATTCTGTATTTTAATCAGGTCACCTGTATTTACTCCATTCAGCGGACTTTCATCTGCAGTCGGTCTGATGGTATAATCTTTATTCGCCTGTACATATCGCAGACTATAAGCACCGGTGTTATCTGTCTCATTCTTCATTTCCGAACCTAAGGCTACCGTTACTTCAGGAATACCCAGATCAGAATCTGTATAGATCAAGCCTGAGAAACCATTGATCAGACTATCCGGACATGGGAACATATTGTCCTGTAGTTCCAATTGAGCAGTAGCAAAGTCCCAGTTACCATTTTTGTCTATCACATAAATAGCTACAGGGAATGGTTGATCGATCGGATCATCACAGTTATAGGTACGCAGACTGTCAGATGGATTCTGGCTGTATGAGAATGTAACCGGTGCATTAGCAGGACAACCTGCATGCGAACCAGCATTAAACAATCTGGCATTGAGTGTAATTGTATGATTGATTGTCAATTCTGCTACCAAATCATGCAGCGTCACTATCGGCTTGGTATTGTTAGTTACCGTAACATTGAACTGTTGTTCTGAGAAATTTCCGCAGGCATCAATAGCGCGGAATCGCACTCTGTGATTGCCTAATGGCCAGGTAATATTGATCGTAGATCCTGTACCATTCAGATCCCAACTTGGTACTATCGGGTTATAATTAATATCAACCCACCAGTCATAATGTGACACACCACAATCATCCGTAGCATTTGCAGAGACGATAAATTGTTCGCCATCACAATCAGTAGTCGTATGTTGTTCATCTGCATGCAGATCAAAGGTAGGGGTAGTGGTATTCTTCACCATGATCAACTGTGTAAAGGTGATTTTCTTTGATAACATATAGTCTGTACCATATCTGTCACCCAGACACCAGTCGATGATCGTCCAGGTACGGATAATCTTATAACACCAACCCGGAGCCTGATTAAAGACCAGATCTTCAAATGTAATCATCCTATTGTTGCATGATGGCTCTACTCCCG
>CAZGKN010000099.1:0-10970 GCA_964525915.1 uncultured Saprospiraceae bacterium
TTCACATTCAGCCCTATCAGGGCTGCGATACTAAGATTAATTAGTTAAATATTGTTTTCACGGATTTTAATTTGTTTGAGGTGAACAGTTACCTTTTATTTGGTTGCAAATGTCATCCATATGTTTGCCTCACCAACATTGTATGTGACTTCTTTGTATAATTGAACACCTACGGAGTTCCTTTTCTATTCTTAGCTTACCTGGCACTGTGCTTCGCTTGTTCCAGGTTATTGAATTTAAACTCCTACGGAGTAAGGTGATAAATTCCTGCTTCATTCTTAGTAGATATATAAATTATAGATTTATAATGAAAATAATCGATGGGCAAGTCCCATTTGTTATACTCACGTAATCCGGGATTAACCGCTGTCAGGCCAAAACTTTATTACCTTTGTCTGAAAATCCGGTTGACTTGAGTATAATCACAAAACTGGCAATGCGGTATGTTTTCGGGAGGAAATCGACCAATGTGATCAATATCATCACGGGCATTGCTGTGTTTGGGATTGCGGTGGGTACAGCGGCTTTGATATTGATTCTGTCGGTATTTAATGGATTTGAAGATCTCATCTCCGGATTATTCAATAAGTTTAATCCGGACATCAAGGTGATCACAGCCCAGGGCAAGACTTTCAACCCGGACACACTGGATATCGCTCAAATTGCAAAGATAAAAGGCGTAGCCGCCGTCAGTAAGACGCTGGAGGAACTGGCGCTACTGGAATATGGCAATGCACAAACCTTCGCGCGAATCAAAGGGGTGGATGATTCATTTCCGAAGGTAGCTGCCGTCCGGAATGCCATCGTAGAGGGCACATTTACCGATGCTGGTAGCGATACGCTGGCTATATATCCGGGTGCCGGTGTAGCGCAGCGTCTCGGCATTAATATAGATGCCGTCGAACAAGTAAGTGTCTATGTCCCCAGGGAAACCCGCGGTATGAGCCTCTCAGCGCCATTCAATGTGAAGTATCTGGATCCGAAAGGGATTTTTGCCATACAACAGGAATTTGATCAGGAATATGCATTGGTGGCACTTCCTACTGCCCGTAAGCTATTAGGACATCGAAATGAGCTGAGTGCCCTCGAAATAAGCGTCAGTCCCACGTATGACATTGCGAAGGTTCAGTCCCGAATCGCCGAAATTGCCGGGAAATCCTATAAAGTCCAGAACCGTTTTCAGCAGGATGAAGCCTTCATGAAACTGATGAATCTGGAGAAATGGATGAGTTATGCGATCGTCTGTCTGACCTTACTATTGGTCGCGTTCAATATGGTGGGTGCACTCTGGATCATAGCGGCTGACAAGCGGCATGACCTCTCTATACTGAAAGCCATGGGATTAAGTGACCAGAGTGCCTATCGGGTATTTGTCCGCTGTGGTATCATTTTGTCAATCCTGGGTATGCTTGCAGGATTCACCATCGCACTGATCTTATACTGGCTTCAGGTCCATTATGGGCTGGTGCGGATTCCTGAGGGTTTCGTAGTAAATAAGTATCCGGTCGCACTGCGCGCAAAGGATTTCGTAGTGGTCGGAGTGACGGTGTTGGGTATTGGTTTGGCGAGCAGCCTGCCTTCAGCATCCAGTGCACGTCGCGCAACAGCCAAAATAGAAAATGAATAATAACATCAAAATGGAAGACTGGGAATTGGATTTCCACTGGCAACGAGTCAGACATCTGATCAAAGATATAATGCAGCAGGATGCGCTCCCCGACCTTAATATGGTATTATTGCTGATCGGTATCCAGGAGTTGGGCCAGATCAGGAAGAAATATTCAAAAGAAGAAAAGCAGGATCTCATGCATATTGCAGTATGTACGCTGTTGGAACCTGAGGGTTATTTTACCTTCAACGGCATGGATGATGATGGATGGCCCCACTGGGATGTGAACAAACCCTTTACACTAAAGGGAGTAGCTGAACAAGAGCACTTTCTGAAAGAAAAGATTATTCAGTATTTCGATGAATTTGAAGGGGACTAAATTTATTTTTTAATCAATTAAACAAATTTTTTCTTTGGAATTAGAAAAATTATAATTTAGAAAATGAATTAAATTTGTAAGATGAATAGAAAAATAGAATTAACTGCCGTAATTGAAAAAGAGGATAATATGTACATTTCATTTTGTCCTGAATTAGATATTGCAAGTCAGGGTGAAACTCCGGATGTTGCAAAATCAAATCTTATCGAGGCCCTTGAATTATTTTACGAAACTGCATCTGAAACTGAAATAGCTAAAAGAATACATAACGAGTTGCAAATTTCAAGAGTTATAGTAAACGTCTAATTTGAATGAAGCCATTATCAGGCAAAGAAATATGTCTAATATTGTCAAAACATGGATTTATAAAAATACGCCAAAAAGGAAGCCATGCTATAATGCAAAAACTCACCCATGATTCTACAATTACTGTTCCTGTACCAATGCATAAGGAAATTAAAATTGGAACGTTGAATTCTATAATAAGACAATCCAAACTCTCTAAGATTGACTTTGAATGATTCATCACAGAATATAAGGCTGTCAGTAACTATTCAGGTCAAATAAAAATTAATCAACAATTAATCTCTATCAATAATTAGGCAGCATAAATAAAAATTTATTGAATTAGGTGCTTAATAAATAAGCATTTTATACGGGTAGTGTTTTAATCACACGAAACACAGCTTTGTCGCGGCTAAGCCCGGGTAATCTTTAATCCGGGAAAGTGCATTAGGAATATTCAGTAAAATAAAATAGCCCATCATTTACTGTCAAGATATGAATATTCTTATCTCTTACACAACAACTTTGCCATTCTCCTGCCTTCCACTGTCAGATATACCACATAAGCACCACTGGATAAATGACTTATGTCGATACTACCATTTTCAGAGAGCTTATAATTACCGGTTTTTTGGCCGGAAACAGAATAAAGTTCTACCTGCGCAGCCCTGCTTATCAGACCGGGATAAGAAATCTGTACCTGGTTTCCTGCCGGATTGGGATAAAGTAGAAAATCGGAATAGTTTGTAAGAATTTTATGGTTCCCAAGTGTTGCATAAGCTGCATTTACAGCAGCGAGTGCATCCAGTTTGCCATAGCCCCAATGGTTATCGGGCAGGAATGCCCCGGTAAAATTATCTTTTCTGGCTGTTTCCTGTAGAATTGTAGTGATTTTATCCGGGCTGAGTTTCGGATTCACTTCCAGTATCAATGCCATCACACCTGCAGTCAATGGAGCGGCAGCACTTACAGCAGTCTGCAGTCCGTAGGCACCATTACCGCCGCCAATCTTATTCGAGGCGATGGATGCATAATACGAATCTGTACTGTAAGCTGCCCAGGCCAATTCACCCGGCGCTACTATATCAATCCCCAGGCGGCCATCCATGGTCGGACCACTTGCCGAACCAATCCAGCGCTCTCCCGGGAGGCCTTCGTTTGTCTTTTGCCAGCTTTTCCCGTTTAAATCTGTCCATTTATTGGTAGCGACATAATCGCCCGGAGAAAAAGAGCCCAGACAGGAAGAGAAACTGTTGATACTCCCGCCGGCATTCTGAATACCCAAAAAAGTATTGTTGTCAAAATAACGGGCCGGGTTCAGAAAACCGTCGATCTTACCGTCAGTAGTGACCTTGCTGGTAGTTAAAGTGAGTTTGTATGTGCCTGCCTCGCCCGAAAAATCAATCAGAAACGCGCGTAAGTCCGAGCTTGAGTTGGTATATTCGATTTTTGATCCTCTATGATAGATAAATATACCGTTCAGACTCTGATCCTTAGCGTCAGTGGGATTCTCCGGTGATGTAAAAGGGCCTTCGATCTGTCCGCCGGGGCGCTCGATCGTGTAGGTAAACCGGTCGTCTTCATGGTACCAGGAAGAAAACCGAAGAAAACCAGCATCGCCCTTCTGAATCTTAAACTCTGTGGTCTTACCTTCCTGGAGAAATGCTACCTGATGATTATTCTTGCCCCCATCATCACCTACACCACAGACAAAGATGTGACCATGCGCTACATAGTTATCGACCAGACCACAGAACTCACTGGTGCCATCTGTAGGATCACCGATGGACCCGATATTTAGCAATGTCACCGCAGGGCGCTTTAGTTCGTTTATTTTTGCTTCAGCAAACTGAAATGCATATTTCAGCAAGGTCGGATCGTACTGTGCATTTTGTCCCGGGTTATTGCCAAAGGGCGGAACATAATCTTTTGAGACAATAATGCTGATAATCTTTGATTGGTAGGCTATGCCCCGAAATTTAGTCGGATCAGTAGCAGCAGAGCCATCGCCGGCGAATATTCCGGTAGTAGCCGTCCCGTGTCCATAAATATCATTTACCAGAGGTATTCCGCCACTTTGTAATGAGGCATTGATCTCAACGCTGTCATAAATGGTGCCAATGCCGAAGGGATTGTCCGGATCACTCGCACCACTATTGTCATACAGATCATAGATATAAGCCAGGCGCGTCTTACCATTAGCATCAATAAAATCCGGATGCCGGTAATCTAAACCACGGTCCATCATGATAGTCAACACACCCTTACCACTCAGTCCGTACTGTTGCTGTACCAGGTCTATTCTGGCTTCATTGCGACAAGGTACGCCCTGTGCATTCAGACGAAGACCAAACAAAATGCAAATTGAAAGAGAAAAGTAAAAAGCTCTCATGTACTGTTATTTTATTGAGTTGAACCTGTCAAATGCCAAATCTTGTATTTCTGCTCTGTCTGGTTCATCAAATATTAAATTTCATAGTAATAATAGAAAATAATTATAAATAGTCATCAATTCCTATCATATTTTCCGGAAAATATTGGATAATATCAGCCTACTACACCGGCACCTTCACCAATTCTCAGAAAGTAAGTCTCCGGAATCCGGCCAAAGTGAGTTTCAAACACTTTACTCACTGCTTCCGTTACTTTCTCAAAGGCAGCGACAGGAAGGATATTGATCGTACAACCCCCAAATCCACCACCCATCATACGCGCGCCAGGTACGCCCACTTCGTTCGCGGCTGAGACCAACACATCCAGTTCTTTACAACTGACATTGTATTTATCCCTCAATCCTGTATGCGAAGCATAGACATCTTGTCCAAAAGCTGACAGATTACCGGCTCGCAGATGTGCACAAGCCGATTGTAAACGGTCATTTTCTTCTAAAACATAAGCACAGCGCGTCCAGGCCAATAAGTCACGCGGCTTTACAATCTCATCCAATTGTGCCCTGCTTACATCTCGCAGACTATGTACGGCCGGATATTTTTCTCGAACCCAGGCAACACCCTGCTCACACTGTTGACGACGATCATTGTATTCAGAAGTAGCCAGTGAATGTTTTACGCCGGAATCAAATAAGATAATTCCAATCTCAGGAAAATCGAAAGGCACAAGTTCATAATCAAGTGTGCGGCAATCCAGTTTCATCGCATGACCTGCCACACCGTGGAGGCTGGCCCACATATCCATGATACCGCACCTAACGCCGGGAAAGGTATGTTCGGCAGCCTGTGCGATCAAGGCCATCTCTTTTCGTGCCAGATCTAATCCGAGTAACTGATCGAGTGCAAACACCACTGCAGATTCCAGTGCAGCAGACGATGAAATGCCCGCACCTGTAGGAATATCACCCATGATCACCATATCCATTCCGGGTATGTGGATCCCCCGCTGCTGTAGCTGATCGATCACCCCCAGAATATAATTTGCCCAACCAGTGACGGGTTTTATATCTGACGTACTGATCTCAAACCGGTCGTCGTATGTATCACTATATAAAGCAATCCGGTCGCTCTGATTGGGTGCAATGCTCACATAAATATACTTATTAATGGCTGCCGGCAGGACGAACCCCTCATTGTAGTCAGTGTGTTCGCCGATCAGGTTAATTCTGCCGGGGGCTCGCACAATAAATGCAGGAGATATATGGAACTGTGTCTGATGTAAATGAATTAGTCTGTCTTTCATTATTTGATTATTTTCCAAACACCGGTCTTGTCACTACCGACACGGGTGATGATGCCTCTATCTTTTAAAATTTTTATTCTTCGTTTTACTGTGCTTAGGCTCATCCCCGTCTTTTCACTTATATCGACTGCTGTGACCTTGAGATTCTGACTGATTAGATACAATACAGTATCATTTACAGTGTCATTTACAGTGTCAAATTCCGCAATCCTTGCTGATACTTTATCAGCTTCTTCTTTGCGATCCTCCGTTTTATTGATTTTCTGTTTACTATAATAAGAATTTTATCGTCTGTTTACTTCGGCAATTGTTATTTCTCCCTCTATATTCAATCGGGCGTTTGTGAGTAGATATTCCGATGGGGTAAGGCCATCGACTTGTTGTAAGCCAATAGCTGTCCTCCAAACTTTTGCTTTCTCTTGTTTGTCTGGTTCTTCCTGCCTTAAATACTCATTTAAATCATCCAAAGCTTAACCTTTATGCTATTTTCTCAATATGTAAGGTAATTTTCGCGTTGATCTCACTAAAAATCATTGGAAAAATAATAAAAAATAATTTATACAATGGTAAATGTACTTATTTTATAAATAAGAATCCGGGTTTTTCCTACTTACCATTGCAAATCAGAAGAGTTTGAAATCGGCTAATCTTACTTCTTACTAAATAAAAAAGAAACCAGATCACCCTGTCGGTAAACAGACTTCCTTGTCCCCAGTTTTATCGAATTGTCATATCCGCATTGTTGCAGTAAAGTCAATAGGGAAAACTGACTGATAGGAAAGGGCACCCAGGGATTCGGTATATCTGTATCGTATTCGATAATGATAAATTGTCCATCGCTTTTGAGTAAGGTAGAAAGCTTCTGCAATAACAAGTGTTTTTCTTCCACAAAATGCAATGAATTGGCCATCAGAATACCATCTAAAAGCGGAAGAATTGGTAAATCTTTAGTAAAATCTGCCTGGATAAACTGAATAACATTCTGCGTAGTTGGTATCAAAGATTGCGGCGCTCTGTCAATGGCAAAGACGGTGCTACCCTGAGGAAGAATGTGTGCCAGTGCCTCAGAAAACAACCCTGCGCCACAGCCTAAATCAGCCCAATGCATGGGGGAATTATTTGCCTTAAATGCTGGTTGAATCAACGTAATCGCATCCTGAAGTTCCATCACATCAATTCCGGCTTTTCAATGTAGCCATATTGATGACAAAGCGGTATTTGACATCACTCCGCAGCATCCGCTCATAGGCGGTATTGATGTCCTCCATGGCGATTAATTCGATATCAGAGACGATATCATGTTGCCCACAAAAATCCAATAATTCCTGTGTCTCCCGGATACCACCAATCAATGACCCGGCAACTGCGCGTCTGCCCAAGACGATGGGAACCGTAGAAACTGCTTCCGGCAATTCACCGATGAGTCCTACTAATACCAGCGTACCACTGGTAGCTAATGTCCGGACGTACGGATTGATATCATGTGCATAAGGGATAGTGTCAATGATGAGGTCAAACTGATTTTTTGCTGCTTCCATCGCCCCTTCATCAGTAGAAAGTATGACAGCGTGCGCCCCTAACTGAATCGCATCCTGTGCTTTACCCGGGCTATGTGTAAATAGTGTAGTATTGGCGCCTAATGCCACTGCAAGTTTAATCGCCATGTGACCCAATCCCCCCAGACCGATCACACCGACTTTGCTACCTGCGGATATATTCCAGTGCCGTAGTGGTGACCAGGTGGTTATGCCGGCGCAGAGCACAGGGGCTACTGCAGCAGGATCGAGATTTGCCGGGACACGAAGGACAAAGTGCTCATCCACGATGATGCGCTCGGAATAGCCGCCATAAGTATGTCCACCCAGATATTTATCAGCCCCATTGTAAGTTCCGGTAGAGCCATTCTGGCAATATTGCTCTTCATCTGCACTGCAATTAGCACAATGTCTGCAAGAATCCACCAGACAGCCAACGGCGACCAGATCTCCTACCTTATGCCTGTTTACATTTGGCCCTACCGAGATCACCCGGCCGACAATCTCATGTCCCGGTATGCTCGGGTATTTAGTGACGCCCCAGTCATTACGTGCAGTATGCAGATCCGAATGGCAGACTCCACAATACAGTATATCAATCTCTACATCGTTGGCCTGTACATGGCGCCTTTCAATCGGTATTTCACACAATGGCTCATCCGCATGATGCGTGCCATAGGCTCTGACATTTTTATCTGAACTCAATGGTTTATCTTTTCAATGCTGCTTTCAGGTCAAACTCTTTTGGATGGCCGACACCCTGCAGATTTTCGACAAAATAATCCCATCGCTTGCGCATCATGTAAAAGCTATCTGCGCCATACCCATGCCGGGCATTAGGGAAAATCAGCAGATCAAAATCTTTATTTGCCTTTATCAATGCATCTACCAGCAAATAGGCATTATACGGAGGTACATTATCATCCATACCACCATGAGCTATCAATAACTTGCCTTTTAGATTTTTTGCATAGTTCTGATTAGCCTGATCCTTATAGTTATCACCATCGAGCAGACCAATGTATCGCTCGCCCCAGTCATCTTCATAGTTGCGATTGTCATGATTGCCGGATTCGGCTATACCTACCTTGAAGAAGTCCGGATAATGCAGCAATGCGGCTGCTGTAGCAAAGCCACCTCCTGAATGACCCCAGATGCCGACTTTATCGAGATCAAGGAATCCAAGCCGGGATTGTAATTGCTGTAATCCGGCTATTTGGTCAGGAAGAGTGTTTGTGCTCATCGCACCGTAGCAGGCGTCCTGAAAGGATTTTGAGCGGTTGGGGTTACAACTTCCTTCCAACTGTACTACTATAAAACCTAACTCAGCCAGTGCCTGCAGGTCGCCTCTGCGCTGGGTGAATCCCCAGTACCCGACACTTCCTCCTTGTGGTCCGGGATAGATATTGACTACTACCGGATATTTCTTTTCAGGATTAAAGTTAGAAGGAGTACAATACAATCCATACAAATCCCATTGTCCATTAGCCGAGCGAACGGTGAACGGTATAGGTGATTTCCACCCACTAGCCTCCAGGCGGGATATATTCATCTGACCCAGAGAACTGATCAACTTCGCATCTTTTGTTCGTCTGATCTCTGTGGTCGGAGGAACATCAATCTGCGAGTAACTATCGATATAGTATTTGCCATCCGGCGAAAAATCGATATTATGATCGCCCTTGCCCGGTGTAAGTAAAGTCAGATTCTTACCATCAAACCCCACTTTATAGGCATAGGCAAAGTATGGATTTACACCCGGGTCTTTACCCTGTCCGTAGAAGTAAATCTCCCGGTTTTTCTCATCAATTTTAATAATTTTAGTGACAACATAATTACCGGAGGTAATCGGATTTTTAAGTTTACCAGTATTGGCATCATACAGGTACAGGTGCGCCCAATCGGTACGCTCACTATACCAGATAATCTCATTGGTGTTCGATAAGTATCGCCAATTAATCGCTCCCTGGCCGGATACATACTGCGTAGGCACTTCTTCCTGCATTACATCCCGCACTTGTCCGGTGGCCGCATCCGCTATACGCAGCCGGGCGATCTTGTGATCTCTGCTACTGGAGACAAAGGCCAATGACTTTTCATCGGCTGACCAGGCATTGTCATCAAAGGAGCCCGAAACTGAGATGTCATCCATCAGGGTAGCTCGGTGATCATCCGGTGGAATCTTCAGGAAAGTTGTTTTAGGATGCTGAAAATCAGTCAGGTCAATGATCAGTCGTTCGATTTTAATCACAGCACTATCTCCGGGTAGCGGATACTTCCAGGATTCCAGTTCGGGACTACCTACCTTAGTTTTGACCAGATACATATCATGCACATGGCGCTGATCCTGGCGAAAAGTTGATATCTTATCAGAGCCGGGGCTCCAGAGCAGAATTGGTGCATCAGTATGCTTCCAGCCTGCATTGTCTGTAGCATAGCCATAATCTTTGTATCCGTCAGTGGTCAACTGGACTTCTTTATCTGAAGTAAGATCTTTGACCCAGAGATTATAGTCTCTGATAAAGGCAGATCGCTTACCATCCGGTGACACTACTTCATTGAACCGATAATTGGCCCAGGGAGAATCCATTTGTTTTATTCCCTGCAGCAAATCTGTTTTTGACTTTGACTGAATCAACTTTTTCTTTTTTGCATCGAAAAGATAATAGTTGGTCACTGTATCATTTTCAACTGAATAAAAGAGCCTGCCATCAGGTAACCATTCCGGAGAAACTACATGGTCCAACAGTTCGGTAAGCTTAGGGCTCATCATACCTGCTGCTCTTTGATAATCCCCCAGTGTCTTATCCTGGTTCTGACCAATGCTAAGGGTACTGTAAAGTAAAGCGATGATTAAGTAGAGGAAATGCTTCGTATTCATTGTAATTTATTTTACTGAATATTTTAAAGAAATGTAATTATAAGGTTTCTCTGAGCCATCTGAAAAACTCATTGTGCCATACAAGGCTGTTTTCCGGCTTTGTCACCCAGTGTCCCTCATCCGGAAAACTGATAAAGCGTGATTTAATTCCCTTAAGTCTTGCGGACTGAAACGCCTCCAATCCCTGTGTATAAGGGATCCTGTAATCTTTTTCACCTTCAAAAATGAGGATGGGCGTATTCCACTTATTGATATATTTTATCGGATTAAATGTAGTATATGCCTTGGGCTGTGGATCTTCCCAATATGGACCTTTCAAGTCATAATTGGCAAACCAAAGTTCTTCAGTACTGGCATACCAGGCATCCATGTCGAAAACACCACAATGTGCGATAAAGGTCTTAAACCGGTTTTCATGTACACCGGCCAACATATACACGGAATAGCCACCATAACTGGCACCCACTGCGCCAATGCGGGATGCATCCACATACGGTTCCTTTTTCATCGCATCTACTGCCGACAGATAATCCCGTATGGATTGTCCACCCCAGTCGCCGGAAATCTCCTTGTTCCATGCTACACCAT
>CAZGKN010000100.1:0-10633 GCA_964525915.1 uncultured Saprospiraceae bacterium
AATTTGATTGGAAGGTTGAATATAAGCATCCCGAAAGAGAGGTTTACAAGCTGACAATTGTAAATAATCAGCAAATTATTCAAGGAGTTATTAGTCTGGAGGTGAAGTCTGATCATGTTTATATGCATCTTCTCGAAAGTGCACCTTTTAATAAAGGGAAATTAAAAATATATGCGGGTGTACCTGGCAACTTAGTAGCCTTTGCGTGCAAACTTTCATTTCAAAGGGGGCATGAAGGGAATATATCTTTTTTATCTAAGACTCATCTAGTGCAACATTATGTTGAAAGTTTGGGAGCTATACATGTGGGAGGAAGAATTATGATCGTTGATACAATAGGTGCTTTAAAATTATTAAAAAAATATTATCCAATATGAAAAATAAAACAATAGAATTAAATGTGGATTCCATAGGAGGACAAAATAAACCTCTGACTGAAAAAGAAAAACAGGTCATAAGTACTTTCTTTAAGCGATTGAAAGAAAATCGCAAGCACAAAAAAGAACCAAATAAGTTGGAGACAAAACAGCATTCTGCCTAACAGAGACACTATCTCAAAAAGTGTGAATTAAGGACACTATCACTGCAAGTCTATAAGTTTTATATCACTTCCAAATAGTTGCCAAAACCAATTTTGAAAAAAATACCAACTTCCCTTTCAAAACGTCTGTTTCTCCACTTTTTAGGGATTGAAGAATATTTGTACTTTTGAGGCGATAAGGAAAAGAATTATATATGGATTTGATAAGACAAAGCGCCCGTGATTTCGCAGAGAAAAACATACTTCCGTATGTCATGGAGTGGGATGAGACACAAACTTTTCCCATAGAAACCATGCACCAAATCGGGGAACAAGGTTTCTTGGGAGTATTAGTACCTGAAGAGTATGGTGGTGCCGGTTTGGGGTATCAGGAGTATATAACTGTAATAGAAGAAATTGCTAAGGTGGATTCATCAATTGGTCTCTCCGTTGCTGCTCATAATAGTCTCTGTACCGGACATATCCTTCAGTTTGGTAATGAAATCCAAAAACAAAAGTATCTCCCTAAACTGGCCTCCGGTGAATGGATCGGTGCATGGGGACTGACTGAAGCAAATACAGGTAGTGATGCGGGCAGGATGCAGTGTGTGGCTGAACGTGATGGCGATTATTATATCATTAGTGGCACTAAGAACTGGATTACTCATGGGATAAGTGGAAATGTAGCTGTTGTGATAGTTCGTACAGGTGAATTGTTGGATTCCAGAGGGATGACAGCTTTTGTAATAGAAAGAGGTACACCCGGTTTTAAGGCCGGTAAAAAAGAAAACAAACTCGGTATGCGCGCCTCAGAGACAGCTGAAATGGTTTTTGAAAATTGTCGGGTACATAAAGATCAGATGTTGGGATTAGAAGGGGAAGGTTTCGTGCAAGCAATGAAAGTGTTGGATGGAGGCCGTATTTCCATCGCGGCACTATCTCTGGGTATTGCAAAAGGTTCGTACGAAGCTTCAGTGAAATATGCGCAAGAAAGACATCAATTTGGTCAGGCTATTGCTGAATTTCAGGCAATAGGATTTAAGTTAGCCGACATGATGACAAAAATTGAAGCAGCAGAGCTTTTAACCCGGCAAGCAGCGCGGATGAAGATGGATGGAGAAAAGATGACAAAGGAAGCTGCGATGGCAAAGTACTATGCTTCAGAGATATGCGTACAAGTTGCTACCGATGCAGTTCAGATTCACGGAGGCTATGGATATACCAAAGATTTCCCGGTGGAGAAATTTTACAGAGACAGCAAATTGTGTACTATTGGCGAAGGAACATCAGAAATCCAGAAAATAGTAATTACCAGAAATTTACTGAAATAAGAGTAGGATATTAAGTAATAAGATTTTATTAAGTAAAATATTAATATTTAGTTAAAATGTACACAATTTTATAAAAATATTTACCAAGTCCCTTTACTGAATTTATATTTGTACTATATTTTAATGATTATAATTTCCCGGTTCGTCGTCTTGACATAAACAACATTTTAATCAAACCATTTTTTTACTAATTTTTATCACTTTAAATTTTAAATTATGCAAAAGATTATTTTGACTGTATTGTTATGCATGGGTCTGACAATGGCTAATGCCCAGGATGAAGTTAAGGTTCAGAGGAATGAAATTAAATTGAATGCCTTAAATCTTATATTAGGGAATCCTGAACTCACTTACGAATATCTGATTGATGCAAATTCAGGATTTGGCATTTTTGGTAACATAAATATCGATAATAATCGGGCTATGAATTACAATTATATGGCCGGTATGTATTATCGGCTGTATGTGGGAGGAAAATATGCATCCGGTTTCTTTTTTGAAGGTGGAGTGACTGCTTTAGGCGTATCAGATTACCACTATAATTATCCTGGTCCGGATACTGAGGAAAAATCAAATAGATTTGGCCCAATGGTCGCTATCGGTGGTAAGTTTTTAATCAAGAGATCAATTGTATTTGAGTTTTTTGGAGGTATAGGTAGATCAATGTTTTCTTCAGGTGATGATGGGGATAATGCCTTCCCAAGAATAGGTATTTCGATAGGAAAAAGGTTTTAAGCTACCTATTAATTTACGGTATGGAGGTTATATATTTTTAGGTTACAAAGAATAAAATGTTAAGACCTGGGCTTTAAAGATTAAATTTCGCTGGTGGTATGAAAAGTTATCTCCGGATGTGCTTCTTGCACAGTCTTTAAAGCCCAGGAACTTTCAGCCAGAAAAACAGATAATCCTTCTGCATCACGTGCAATATCTTTTTTCCTTCGTTGGATGAATTTTTCCATTTCTTTCGGATTAGTGGCAGTTACCCAACAGGCTTTATGCAGATGTACGGGTTCATACTGTACTTTTGCGCCATATTCATGTTCCAGTCGGAATTGTATTACTTCAAACTGGAGCGCACCGACAGTGCCGATGATTTGGCGCCCATTATCTACCTTAGTGAATAACTGTGCCACACCTTCGTCCATCAATTGATCCAAGCCCTTTGACAATTGCTTGCTCTTCATCGGATCGACATTATTAACAAAACGGAACTGCTCGGGTGAGAAACGAGGTATGCCTTTGAAATGAAGTAATTCACCTTCGGATAGCCCGTCACCGATCTGGAAATTCCCGGAATCATACAGACCTACTACATCACCGGCAACTGCTTCCTCTACCAATTCTTTCTTTGATGCCATGAAAGTAGTCGGGTTACTGAATTTCATGAATTTATCTTTGCGTATGTGGTAGTAATTTGTATTTCGCTTAAAGATGCCTGAACAAATACGCATAAATGCGATTCGGTCTCTATGTTTTGGGTCCATATTGGCATGAATCTTAAAAATAAAACCCGTAAACCGATCTTCATCAGGTAGGATGATTCTTTCTTCTGTTTCTCTGGGACGCGGCGTCGGTGCAATGTCAACAAAACAATCCAACAGTTCCTTCACACCAAAATTATTAACAGCTGATCCAAAAAATACCGGACTCTGTTCCCCATTCAGATATTTTTCTCTATCAAAAGTGGGATAAACACCCTGCACCATTTCCAGCTCAGATTTTAACTCATCCATTTGTCGCTGTGGGACATACTTTTCTATTCGTTTATCATTCAGATCCTGAATATAGATCGTATCCTCAGCGGTTTGTTTTCCATGCGGTGAATAAAGATTTAGTTCAGAACGATAAATATTGTAAACCCCTTTGAAGTCCTGTCCCATACCGATCGGCCAGCTCAGTGGAACGACGTGTAAACCCAATTTAAGTTCTATTTCATCCAACAGGTCAATAGCATCTTTACCTTCTCTGTCTAGTTTGTTGATAAAAACTATGATGGGTGTCTGTCTCATTCGACTGACTTCTACCAGTTTTTCAGTCTGTGTTTCAACACCTTTGGCTACATCTATGACTACTATCACACTATCTACTGCAGTCAGCGTGCGATACGTATCTTCGGCAAAATCCTGGTGCCCCGGAGTGTCGAGTATGTTGATCTGTTTATCTCTGTACTCAAAACCCATCACCGAAGTAGCTACTGAGATTCCTCTTTGTTTTTCGATTTCCATGAAGTCGGAAGTAGCTGTCTTAGTGATTTTGTTTGACTTTACAGCACCGGCGGTTTGAATAGCTCCACCAAAGAGTAGTAATTTCTCAGTCAGAGTAGTCTTACCTGCATCCGGGTGACTGATGATGCCAAATGTCCGTCTGCGATCTATTTCTTTTAAAAAATCCATTTTTGCCTTTGAGGGCGCAAAGATAGGAATAAGTTTTTTTGAATTAAATCATAGTCAGACAGTGATCGGGATTGTGCTAAATACCGAATTTTTCAAAAACCAAATATCCCCATCCGCTCAGACAGAATGATGTATCAGAATCGATAACCTCAGACAATCCTGAGAAAACATTGGTGTATGTGCCGCTGTCAAAATCTATTTCCAGCTTAACATTGACAACTTCCTTTGAAAAATTTAGAATACCCAGAATTGTAGCTTCATCCTTCACCCGGATAAATGAAATTATTTGGCCTTCGCAGTTATTACGAATGCGGATCATTTCACCACCGGCAGATCCGTTCCAGAGAGCTTGATTACGATGCTTTAGCTCAAATAATGTTTGGTACAATCGACCTATCGGGTTGTCTTGCCATACTATGTTGTCTTTATCGAAAAATGCCAATGACTTATCCAGCCCGGCTTCCTGACCTGAATAGATCATTGGCATACCGGGGAAAACACAGGCAGTCACAATTGCCAGATAAAGTGCATCACCAAAATAGGTAAATTGATTGCCGTCCCAACTATTCTTATCATGATTTTCTACAAAATTCAACCGGATGCCATCTCGGGGGAATGCATTCACTTCATGAGCGATATATTCAATTAGCTGGGACAATGGTACCTCGCCTAATGCTATTGCTCGCAGTGTGCCCCATAAGCCCCAGCCATAGGTAGCATCAAAAGCATATTCATGTAGGTCACGTGATTCCCATTCTGCCAGCATAAATACCGGCTTTATAGCATCCAGTGTTTTCCTGGATTCATTCCAGAATGAAACGGGAATGAATCCGGCTGCATCACAGCGAAACCCATCGATATCAAATTCTTGTACCCAAAAGCACATGGAATCAATCATATATTGTCGCAACTCAGTATTTGAATAATCAAACTCAATGATGTCATCCCAGTCAAACCAGGCGGTAGATTGGAACTCACCTTTTCTATTTTTAATATACCATTCAGGATTTGAATCTGTCAATGGATTGTCAGGTGCAGAGTGATTGCCCACCCAGTCGATTATTACTTTCATTCCGGAATCATGAGCTGTTTTAATCAATATCTTTAAATCCTCAGGTGAACCAAACTCCGGATTTACACTCCGAAAATCCCGCACTGCATAATAGCTACCCAAACTGCCTTTCCTGTGCGTAAGGCCTATCGGATGTATGGGCATTAACCACAGTATATCAACACCAAGTGCTTTTATCCTATGGATATGAGGAATAAATGCCTGAAAAGTTCCCTCGTTGGTATACTGCCTGATATTTACTTCGTAAAGTGTCGCATTATTGATCCATTCCGGATGTCTAATTTTTATATAATCTCGGGTCAACAACTTTATTTAATTTTTTATAAAGGTATTGGAATTAAAAGCTACTTGTCTGGAAATTTTATTTTTTTCTACTTTTGAATAAACGAAATTATGGGCAGACATCTTCTGATGTGATTTTAGCTGCGATACATAATTTTATTTTTCTCCGTAGCAATATTCTGTATATTAGACACCGGAAAGTAAATAATTATGAGAAAGAAGTTTTGGATACTAACCATTTTATCCCTGGCGATCAGTGCATTATTAATTTATCTATTTGGAAATTGGTGGCTTATACTCACCGGAATTGCATTGCTAATGATGATAGTGGGAATTTATGATATGCTGCAGAAAAAACACACCATCATGCGCAATTTTCCTGTAGTCGGCAGAATGCGCTACTGGATGGAGGATTTAAGGCCTAAGATTTATCAATACTTTGTAGAGCCGGATACAGATGGTCGTCCGATAAATAGAATTGACCGAAATACTATCTATTCCAGAGCTAAGTTGGAAATGGATACCATGCCTTTTGGTACACAAATGGATGTGTATTCTGAAGGTTATGAATGGATGTGCCATTCGATTAATCCAAAACATTTTACAAATATGGATCATGATCCGAGGATAATGATTGGCAATAAAGATTGCAAACAGCCATATAGCAGTAGTATTCTCAATGTTTCTGCCATGAGTTTTGGTTCTCTAAGCGGCGCAGCAGTTGAAGCTCTCAATGGCGGGGCTGCGATGGGGAACTTTGCGCACAATACTGGTGAAGGTGGTATCAGTGATCATCATCTGAAACATGGCGGGGATATCATCTGGCAGATTGGTACAGGATATTTTGGCTGTAGGGATGAAGCCGGCAATTTTAACCCTGAGCTTTTCAAAGAAAAAGCAAATTTACCCTCAGTCAAAATGATTGAGTTAAAAATTTCACAGGGTGCAAAACCTGGACATGGTGGAATATTACCTGCGGTAAAGAATACAGAAGAGATTGCCAGAATAAGACATATACAACCGCACACTAAGGTTGATTCACCTCCTTATCATTCTGCTTTCGACACACCACTAGGGATGATTCAATTTATCCAACAGTTAAGGGAATTAAGCAATGGCAAACCTGTAGGTTTTAAGGTTTGTATTGGTCATAAAAGTGAGTTTATTGCTATCTGTAAAGCAATGGTCCATTTGAATATTTATCCTGATTTTATTACAGTAGATGGCGGTGAAGGGGGTACAGGCGCGGCACCACAGGAATTTTCAAACTATGTAGGGGCACCGTTATTGGATGGATTAGCTTTTGTGCAGAATATGTTGCGCGGCTTTAATATCCGACAACATATCAAACTAATTGCTTCCGGAAAAGTAATGACCGGTTTCCACCTGATTCGTGCTATCGCTTTAGGTGCTGACGGGTGTAATAGTGCCCGGGCAATGATGATGGCACTGGGCTGTATCCAGGCACTCTTGTGCAATACAAACACCTGCCCAACGGGTATAGCTACTCAGGATCCGCAATTAACTGTAGGTCTGGATGTTAATGATAAAAAGTACAGAGTAAAGAACTTTCATGAGCAGACAGTTAAAAGTTATGTTGAATTGCTTGGCGCAGCTGGTATGGAAACTGCATCAGAGCTATCTCGCTCACATATTTACAGAAGGATAAACCTGAATGAAATGTTTACATTCGAGGAGATTTTCCCAACAATGACAGTCGGAAATATGCTCAATGAAAAGATTCCTAAAAAATACCGGGATGATTATAATATGGCCAGTATAGATTCCTGGAAGCAAATTAGCGCCTGATTTAGGTGAATTATTCTATTACTGAATTTGGTAAAATTTATTTTTATTATTCCCCATATTTCACGATTGTTAAATTACAACAATATCGCAGATCACTTGTTAAACCCTAAATTGAAAAGTTTAGAAATGAAATCGTTATTTATCAGTAGTCTTTTACTTGTCTCTCTCTTAGCTTGCAATACGACCAACAGGAGTATGAACAATACTGTATTGGAACCAAAACAATTTAAGCAGGAAATTGCGAAAGCGGACAATCCAATCATACTTGATGTCAGGACACCGGAAGAAGTTCAGGGCGGTAAAATAGCTAAGGCTATGAATGTTAATTGGAATGATCCTACATTTAAAGATCAGGTCATGGGGCTGGATAAAAGTAAACCCGTATTTGTATATTGCCTGAGTGGGGGAAGAAGTGCGTCCGCTGCAAAGTTTTTAACCGAATCAGGATTCAATAAGGTGTATGAACTGAAAGGTGGGATTCTCAATTGGAGAAGCGAAAAACTTCCCTTAGTTACTCCAGATGATAATAATGCAACTTCTACGGATTCGTCACCACTCTCTGAAAGTAACTATAAGAATCTTACTGAAGCACAGTATAATGAAATTGTTTCAAAAGATAAACTGGTGTTAGTTGATTTTTATGCTACCTGGTGTGGTCCGTGTAAAGCTATGGCTCCATTTTTAAAAGAGCTCGCTTCAGAAAATCAGCAAAATATGGAGCTAGTCAAAATTGATGTTGACAAAAACGCTGACCTGGCCAGCACTTTGAAGGTAAGAGGATTGCCTACATTGAAGCTCTATAAAGGAAATAAGATGGTCTGGCAACAATTAGGCTATATCAGTAAAGAAGATTTAAAAGATAAAATTCAGGAATTCTTGTGATAAACAATAATCAGATATAATTAAACTAATTATTGTTTTATAAATTTCCCTGTTTTAATTCCGTTTGTATCTTCAATCATGAGTATATAAATACCTGGTTGAAGATAATTTACACCAATCGGATTGTTTAGTATAAGATTACCCGCTTTTATGCTTTTCCCTGCTGCATTAATGATTTTATACAGCGCAGGTAATTGTATATTTGAGATATACAAATTATCATTTACAGGATTTGGATACATCAACACAGATTCAACAGTGTTACAACACGATTTACTGCTGAGTAAACCGCCTCGCTGTGCGATCAGTACTTTGCGCATATGACTCACTTGCCCGATAGTAAACATTGTCTGGCATTTATCATTTGAATAATCCATGTAATTCTCCCACATATCCGGCATATCATTCACTGTATCAGTACAGGTATTGACATCTGCGGCAGGACACTCCGTACCTTGTTCTGAAAAGTGCATATTGGGTGTGTCGGCGATACCATCCGAACCGTCACAATTGTCATCATCACCATTGATATGACGCAATCCGAGATAATGTCCCATCTCATGTACCATCGTCCTGCCGGCACCACTTAGATCCATTAAATCAGCTTTGTAAGGGTTCTTGTCACTGATACACTGATACTGAATGATGAGTCCATCCTTTATCCCATCTACAGCTCCGGGAGGCCAGTTGTCCGGTAATTCAGGAAAACGGGGTGGGGTAGCCAAACCTAAAATTCCGAGAAATTTTTGTCCTAAAAATTCAATGCTCATATCTGCAACCCAGATATTTACATACTTGTCAGCGGGCCAGCCGTCATAACCACCTTGTGCAGTATATTTGATTCGCTCTATTTTCGCATAAGCACTGTCACCACCGATGATAATTGACAGATCACCAAAACTGCTAATATCTGTGTGTGTGTATGTAATTCCTGAGGTAGGATTCCCATCAGGATCTGTTGATGCCAGGTAAAACTCTATTTCTGCATCTCTGCTCAGTGGTTTGAATATTTCTCTCGTATTGGATGTATCTTTATGTGACTTGCGAAATGCCTGATTAAGTATCTCTAATTGCTGAAAGATCAGCGAATCATCAAGTTTCTGTATTGAATCATGGTAAATGATATGGAATACGACAGGTAAACGTAATACTTCATCACGGAGTGATAATTCATGATCAGTGATCGCAGAAACTTCATCAAATTGTTTCTGTACCCTACTGCTGAACCCTTTATAACGTGAATCAAGATATTTGAGATACGGAGTATATCCACATTTGTCTGTTAGCAGGTGCTGCGCTGATATAGATGTATTTGTAGTGATAAATAAAACCAATAAAAGGAAATAATAGCTGTTTTTCATATTGTTAATGCTTCAATCTCAAAGGTTAATCAGTTCTAAAGATAGTAATTATATTTAGTTTTGTGCCATTCCATAACAATCATCATTCATGACGGGGAAATTTTATCTAACTAAGTTCATATATTTTTTATCAATTATTGCATTTTCACCGCATTTACATGGACAAAATCCCGAATTCAGGCAGCAGGTTGATTATACGATAAATGTTAATTTGGATGATAAACAGCATTCAATAAGTGGAAACGCTACAGTAACTTATTACAACAATTCAGTGGACACTCTGAGAGAACTATATGTCCATTTTTGGGCAAATGCTTTTAATGATAAAAGTTCATCAATGGCACGGGAAGCCTATGATAAAGTCGTGCCTCCAATATTAACATGTAAAGAATCTGAAACAGCAGGCTATAAATATTATTATTTTATTAGTAATGGAGATACATTACAATATACAGAATATCAGGGAAATTCTGATGTGGTGAAAGTTCATTTAAACCAACCCATATTACCCGGAACAATCACTACACTTGACATCCCATTCAAACTTATCCTGCCCCAGTATTTAGTTGGCATCCAGTTAATGCCTAAAAATGGATTCCGCATTGCAAACTGGTATCCTAAGATCGTTGTGTATGACCAGGATGGCTGGCATCCGATGCCAAATTATTTAAATGGGACTATTTATGGTGATTATGGTGATTACAATGTCAATATAACCTTGCCCCGGAATTATACTGTGGCAGCTACAGGTGAATTGACTACAGTATCTGAAATTCAACGGTTAGACAGTATGCCGTATAATTTAATGTATAAGCAACGGAAGGAAAAACTTATACCTTCAGCGAGCGAAATGAAAACATTAAATTTTGTAGCTTATAATGTTAATGACTTCTTTTGGTACCCGGATAAAGCCTTTCAGGTTGTCAGAAAAACAATTGTGAAGGATGGCAAATCAGTTAAACTATTTATTTATCTGTTGC
>CAZGKN010000101.1:0-10595 GCA_964525915.1 uncultured Saprospiraceae bacterium
TATAATGCATTACCCTGCGGTGGAGCAATGGGTTATAATTGCGGTCCCCTCTTTGTCACATCTGATTTACAAGAGTATTTGCAAAATGATGAGCCGCTGGTAGGAATACCCGGAATAAATACGACAGCTCATTTTCTGTTAAATTTTTATAAACCTGATATACAAGATAAAAAAGTCATCCGCTTTGATCATATAGAAGATTCTATTCAGGAAAAAATTGTAGATGCCGGGGTTATTATCCATGAAGGGCGATTTACTTATCAACAAAAAGGTTTACAGTTAATTCAGGACTTAGGTGAATACTGGCATCAAAAAACAAAAATGCCTATTCCGCTAGGTTGTATAGGAATGCACATCCGGTATTCATGGCATGATCAGGAGCAACTTACAAATATAATTCGTAAAAGTATTCAATACGCAGAAGCACATACTGATGAATTAATGCCCTTTATCAAAATGCACGCTCAGGAAATGCAGGAAAATGTCATTCGCGAACATATAAAACTATATGTCAATCATTTCACCTATCATATCGAACGAGAAGGCAGACTCGCTATTGAGAAAATGGGTATGGAAATAAGCAGACAAGCTTTAGTTTAGATTCGCTCCATCACCGGAACATCTTTTGTGATCATCTGGATCGTATTGCGCAGTCTTTCTTCAAGCAAAATTATCTTACCCTTGGTAATGCTTCGAAGTACCTCTTCCTGATAATGTCTGATAGTGAGCAATTCCAGATCATGCTCAATTTTCACGATATAATTTTCATCCAGAATATCAAGCAACCGGCTAATCCTATCGGGAACATTCGGCACACAAACTGTAAAACTAATTGCAGTATTGCGCATCATATTAACGAATATCCTTAATTCAGCAAATAACTTGAAAAGATAAGCCATGTGATGCTCTACCACAAATGAGAAGTCTTTGGACGAAATGTGTAGCAAAATTTGATTTTTTTCAACCACTACTAAAGGCGGGTAATGTTCTTCTACATCAGGGCCGATAAAAGTGCCTTCATCCCCTGGATTGATAAATGATTTAACATACAGCGGAATGTTTTTATTTTGAAGTGGTTTTATAGTCTTCGGATGTATTACTGATGCGCCATAATAGGTCATTTCGATTGCTTCCCGATAAGATAATTGATCCAATTTCTGTACATGTTTAAATAATCTGGGATCAGCTGATAATACGCCAGGTACATCTTTCCAAATGGTCATATCCACGGCATTTACGCAATAAGAAATAATTGCTGCTGAGAAATCTGAGCCCTCCCTACCGAGCGTTGTGGTCTGATTATCTGTAGTCGAACCAATAAAGCCTTGTGTGATAGCTAATTTATTCGAGGCTAATACATCATTGACTATCTTTTTTTGCACATTCTCTTCAGTTGATTCCCAATCAATCTGAGCTTCCCTGTATGTGCTATCCGTACGAATAATATCTCTTGCATCCAGCCACTGAGTATTTATTCCAGAGTCATTCAAAAAAGCAGCGACTATTTGAGTAGAAAGCATTTCCCCGAGGCTCACGACCTGATCATAGGTATAATCATAGTCCTGTACCGGTCCGTCTTCGAGTATCCATTCCAGTTCGACAAATAAATTGTTTAAGGTATCGAATACCGGATGCTTTTCCGGGAACAATTCACCCGCAATATCGAAATGATATTTTTTTACAATATCTACCTTGTCATGCAATTCTGGAGAATTACTATAAAATGCCTGTATTACAGCTTCCAGGTTATTGGTTGTCTTTCCTGATGCTGAAACTATAATTACCAAAGGATGGTGTGCATAGGTTCTTATAATTTCAGTAATATTTTTTATCCCAGTGCTATCTTTTACAGAAGCTCCACCGAACTTAAATACATGAATTGTAGATCTCAATCGTCGAAGATTATTCAAAATTAAACATAAAAACCTGCGGATCAAAAATCAAGCGATCTGAAAAATTATCTTTTACCACTACCCGATCAATGATTATTGACAATGGAGCTTTAATCCCACCAAAAAATTTACCTAATTCACCAAAATCTTCACTATCCACATAGATTGTAGAGTTTAGTCCCTGATGATTATAAAAAGTCACTCTCAGGCTCCGTATATCATAAATGGTATCATTAATTTCAAGAAACATTGCCAGATGGGCCATATTCTGTCCATATCGCAAGGAGTATGTTGCACTTTCCGGATCGGCCACCATTTTATGCCAAATTAGTTTAGCCGGTTTAGAAATTAAATTTTGCGGTTCGACAGCGTCAGCTAACCAGGACTTTTTCATTTTCTCCTTTGGATGGATCTTTAGGTTATACTTGAGAAACTCAACAGTAGAATCAGCTTCGAAAATAAAGTTTTGGGATGTTTTGAATCCAGGTATATATTTAATTTGAGTATTTGGCAACTTTTTATAGCCTGCGATTATCTTTTTATTTGAAGCAACTGATGAATCAACTTTAAGGATTGTCTCATCAGTAGGAGTCTTCAAAACTTGATAATCATAGGTTATATTTAATCCATATCTGGATATCTTAAGCCCCGGTGAATAGGTATTCTCATTTTCAGTTACATCTATAATAAAGTGGAAAGTACGATCATCCATTGTCACAAAGTCCATAATAATTTGGTCTCCATTATTTAGATTCTTAATCATTGGAGTCTGGTTGTCGCCCAATATTTTATTCATATCGGGCAGCAATTTTACATTATAATAAGCTGCACTATTTCCTGTATTGTAAAACGTAAACAATCTCTTTTTGAAATCCGGTATCAGTTTATTATTGGAATCGTAAAAAAGAAAAACATGATTGAGTCTTTGGATTAATTCAGCAGGACTGAGTTTAGCTCTGCCATAATAATTCTTCTCAGATACTTCTTTTAATGGCCATTGATCATTGTCCCAGAATAAAGACGATTGTGCATTTAGATGTAAAACAATGGAAAAAATGAAAAAACAAAAAATTAATAACTTATCAGTAAGTTGTCTAAACGATAATAAAAGCATTTGAATAGTAAAATTTTAAATCAAATATACATTTCTCTTTCGGGATCCTGATAGTCTTCAGGGCGAGAGCGTATCCATTTTTTATTGTTAGTGATTTTCATTGCATCATTCGCTGACGGGTAGGTTTCAACAATTCGGGATGGTTTCTTAACTTTCACCCAATCCTCAACAGTATCCAAAACAATATCAAAAGCATTTGATTGGATAAATAATTTAAGCGCTTGTTGAGCAGCTACCGTACCGACAAGCTTTATTAATCTACCTTTGGTATTATTAAACAAAAGTTTATCAAGGACGAAAGGTATTAAAATATCAAATCCCAGTGCTAACAAATCCAGTTCATCTTTATTTATAGTTTTCTTGTCATTCATTTTGTCTATTTTTAGTTCATGGGCTATATAAAAATACAGGTGTAGGTCTGCTACACCTGTATTTTGAAAAGTAAGGAATCTTATGACAGAACTTCATCAGCGATATCTGAAGCTGCTTTTGCAAATTCATCTTTTCGCTCACGAATCATATTAATACCTTCTGTAATCTTTTCGCGTACATTGTTCGAGAATTTATTGGTTACATCAGCTATTTTAGTTCTGGTTTCTTCCCCTTTTTCCGGAGCTAACAATACACCGATTGCCACTCCTGCTGCCAGTCCGGCAAATAATGCCAAAATAGTCTTTCCAGCGTCATTATTCATAATTAAAAATATTTAAACAGTTAAGTAATTACCCTTTAAATGCTAAATAGCAGTCCTTAGTTCACACTTATAGATTAATTAACTATAATAATCGACAAGTACTGTAATAACTTAGTCAGGTGCTTAATTATTGCCTGTGAACAGATTATTTCGAAAGGCGGACCATCGTATCCTCTACGCTGTGTACCAAATCAATAAAATGGGGATTACGCTTCAATTCACGTGATCTGACAGTCGGCAGATCAATTTTTATTTCTTCTGCAATAAAAGCAGGATTTGGCTTGATCATATAAATAGAGTCTGAAAGATAGACGGCTTCACTTACATCATGAGTTACGAAAATGATGTACATCTTAAATTTATCTTGCAAAGAGAGGAGCAAATCCTGCATTTGCAAACGGGTATAAATGTCCAGTGCACCGAAGGGTTCATCCATCAATAGAATCTTTGAATTTGCCAGAAGGCTCCGGGCTATTGCAACCCGCTGTAATTGCCCTCCCGATAAGGCAGGATACTGCGCGTACTTTTCCTGATGTCCATCTAAACCAACGAGTTTTATCATTTCCATCGCTTGTTCATAGCGTTGTTTCTTTGGAATGCCTTTATATTCAAGCGCCAGGGAAACATTATCCAGTACTGTGTACCAGGGCATGGAACTGTACTCCTGAAAAACCATACTCACCCTATTATCACTTCCAGGTGGTTTATTATTGACTAAAACTGTACCGGCTGAAGGAGTTTGAAGGCCACTGATATATCGTAATATGGTTGATTTGCCGCTACCGGAAGCACCTAAAAGGCCCGCAATGTGGCCATTACCAGGATCTGCTACAATGGCAAAATTTAAATTTTTTAAAATAAACGTTTTGCCATTATCATACGTTTGATCGATTCCTTTCAGGTCAATTACCTTTGCAGGGTCATCATGTGTCGGATAGATATATACTGCCATAATTAAGCCCCAAACAATTGATCTTCTAAACCTTCCCAGAATAGCAACTCCAGATCGATTGCTAATTCTGCTCCTTCCTTCATTTCTTCAAAATCTTTCTCAGTATGGATGCAATTCAGAATTGATTCTAACATCAGACCATAGTGGTTATCATCCAATTCAATATGTACAAACCAGAATTCCAGGCTTTTATCATCCAGAAATTCATATCTTTTTAGCGCATTGTACAAAATTTCATATTCCCTTGACGTAAAGAATTCAGTCCCGGGACCCAGTGCTCCCAAACTCTTCAGAAAATTACTTTCCTGACAAATTTTTAATAAAAATTGTACATAAATTAAGGTAGGTGGTGAAGCTACCGGATTACTAATTTGTACCTCAGATAAGCCAAGCCCGCGGCAAAAATTATTATACAGTTTTCGATGGGACTTACTAATATCACCATTTCCATGCTCGTCCCACAGGTTCTCAATGAGCGACATGCGCGTTTCATCATCCGGTATATTTGAAGCCGCAGCAGCCAGAAATCTGGGAAAATGTTCACAATAGACTTTATACTGTATTCCAAAATACTGTAATTGTTCTGGTGTCAGGGATCTATCAGTTATCCTTTTTATAAATCTGTGATTCAGGATTTTATCAATCTTGGGCTTCATCTCGATTTCCAAAGCCTGCATTTTACTGATCTTGTTTATCATTTTCCTGTCGGTTTGGATATTACAATTTTCTTTCTGGATATAAAGATGAAGTCTTTAAGTAACCAGAGGGAAAGAATAAGCATCAAAATGGCCATCAACCAATAGGTATCTCCAAAAGAATCACTAAGATATGCGCCATTACCCAGGAATCCCAGGTAATCATTCAGCAGGAACATTAACATAGTAAGTGCTATCAATAAGCTAAAACCTGTATTGATCAGTTGCTTAATATGCGCCCAGCGTGTGCTATTAAAGATAATACTCGACCTGGCATGAGCCTGATCCTGGTATTTAAAAGGAAAGAGTTTTTTGTCCAACCATACAAAAAATTTGTCCTGTATGAATCCAATTATGACGATGATAAACAACATTGCAAACAACTTATCGATATTTCCCTGCCTGATGCCTGTTTTCCACATGAGTGAACCAATCCCTCCCTGACTTCCTATTCCTTCGATGATAATAATATAAGTCCAGGAAATCGCAGTCAATACCCGTATATCATCCGAAAAATTTGACATCACATGCGGCCAATACACAGTACGTATAGTCTGGAAATTAGTAGCTCCTAAAGTATAAGCGGTTTTTAAATATACATTTTCTACATCATCAATCCTTCTCACAATGACTGGAAGCATATAAATCCAAATACCAAATGCCAGGAAATGAACCTTCATAGATATCCCAAGACCAAACCACACGATAAAAAGACCTATTACACCTGTCAATGGGACAAAGCGAAAAGCATCGATCGGTCTATTAAAAAGACCTCTGAAGAAAGGATATAGTCCAATTAAAAATCCAAACACCAGAGAGATCAATATAGCCTCAACATAACCTGAGGTATTCAAACCAATTGACCATAAGATATTTTTCATCAAATTATTTCTGACGAAAAGATCCTGGGTAGCCAGAATAACATTGCCAGGAGAAGGTAAAATCCCTTTGGGTACAATTGGTTCTGACCCCGCAGTGACAATATACCATACAAGTAAGATAACACCTATACCGGTTAATTCCAGTATCAGTTTAGTAGAAGAAGGAAGAGTACCTCTTAATTCAAAGAGTTTCATTCACCTAACAATTGGAAGTCAGTTCTTCTGTTTTTAGCCTTGCATTCCGGGGTTGAATTTGACTCACATCCTTTTACCGGATTCTTTTCACCATTACCAACGATTACGAATCTGTTTTTATCTAATCCGTAGGTAATTTCCAGGTATTTCGCTACTGCTTCAGCCCGTTTTTTAGATAATTCGAGATTAGTCTGATCATTACCTACATTATCAGTATTTCCCTCGATTCGAATTCTGGAAGTCGCAAATGCTTTTGCTACATCAGCAAATTGAAGATCTATAATGGTTTTAGCATTTACATCCAGCGTAGAAACACCCGTAGGGAAACTAATACTAACGGGTTTAGTGGCTTTTGCCGGAGCAGTTTTTACACTACTCGAAGCTGGAGTAAACTGAAGATTACCTTCGCCTTCCTGACCGGGTCCGGACAGATTAGCATTAGTAACAGCACCGATGTAGCGAATTGCGCGCCAATCAGGTCTGCTCGCCTCAGCCAGACCTAATGACTGATACATATCGCCCATCTTCGTATAGAGTTTTTCACCGGTCATACCTTTATAATTACTATTGAGGCCGAAATAATTCTCATTATCACCATGATTTGCCAGTTTTAATCCTCCCAACATTCCTCCCATGACATCGGTACTGATATTGAGCGCTTGTGCTGTTACTTTAATGGCCTGAGCCTTAGCATCCGGGTTAGTATTGATCTCCCCTACTGCTTTCATCCAGCCATCATAAAACTTCTGTATTTTGTCTTTATTGGCATCAATCCAGGCTTTCTTCCCCATGAAAACATCGGCAATGATGTTAGAAGCATTGGTAGTAGATTCTAACACATGTGATCCAGGAACTGCAGCCAATGGTGGTCCAGGATCCCAAACTACAGCAGCATCAACTTTTCCACTTTTAAAAGCAGTTTCTGCTTCTGATGGGTTGGGCACTTCGACCATTTTTATGTCCGAAGGTTTCATTCCTGCTGCTTCCAACATGAATAACAGCAAAGTTTGTGAAGGCGTAGAAGGTGTCACTGCCACACTTTTACCTTTGAGATCATTAATATTTTTAACAGTTCGTTGTGCTACAACAGCATCAGCTCCTCTTGACCAATCCAGGAGCATAACAACCTGCGGATCAAATGCCTTTAAACCGGCCATTTCTGTCGCCATGGCACTTGTCTCATTGTTGAAAAGATTAACTTCGTCCGCACGAAAAGCCTGCCGAGATGCATCAAAATCATCAATGATATGAAATTTGACTTTCAACCCGGATTCTTTATAAAATCTTGAATTCTCATTAGGTTCAAGACCATTATTGTAATAAATACCCGGAACAGCATTACCGAAAGTAAAGAGCTGTACATGGAGTACATCATCATCAAGCTTTAGTTTCTTTCCTTCTGTGGTGGTACCGTTAGTCCCGGATGAATTACCTTTTGAAACACTATTTAGAATGTTGGTCTTCTGAAGTAAATATCTTCCTCCAAATATTATGCCTCCTAAAATTAACAGTACGATTAATAATCGTGAAAATGGTGTAAGTCTGGTTGCCATAGTTTTAGTTATAATTAATCAAAAAATGAATCATATTGGTTTGAATGAGCAGCACTTTTCTCTGGTTTGGCTATCGGTGCATCCAGATCCAAAACATCACTGTCATCATTTGCTTTTTCAATAATAGTATTCTTATCATTGCCAAGTAAAAGGCTTGACCCCTCTTTTTCCCATTTTTCCAACATTTTCATGCCTTCTTCTTCGAAAACGCCGTTTTGTAAATCGACACTATCCATGAAATTTGAAGAGAGTTCCATGAATCGTTCCATTTCTCCAACCTTCGCACTGACGTCATCAGCAATTGCTTCAAGTGCCTGATCAAACATCTCCCTCTTGTCTTTATCACCAGAAATAATATTCATCGCTGATTTCATTGCTGAATGACTGGCTCTGATTGCATCCCGCTCCTGCTGCTTTACAGCAACCTGATCCGAGATATCTTCCATCATAATTTCAGAATTTTCATACATTTTTGAGAGCACTCTGTATAAAATTTCCATTTTCTTATATAAATCTTCCAATTTCAGATTAGAATCAGTAAGACGTCCGGCTTGTCTGCTTTTAAGAATCATCATTGATTCCTTATTGTGTTCTTTAGCTTCACTAGCCATTGAGAGGCTATTCTGTATCGTTTTTTTATTATTTAAAATTATCTCCTGCAACTTGTGCATCTGGCCTTTCAGTTTTGAAATCTGTTGATCCATCTTGACCAGATTGTCTTTCAAATCCTCGATATAAGATTTTAGAATACCAATCGGATCAATTTTGACAAATATTCCGGTAATCCAGCGCATCACACTTTTATACATGTACCAGATTAAATTTCTCATTTTGGGATCCAAAACCATATATAACACGGCGCCTAAAACAAGCAGCAAGAGTGCCAGATATAAGGTATTGCTGACTAAGGTAGTCAAGAATGGTAAAAGTTTATAAAATGCATATACCCCGGCACCTATCAATCCCAGGCCTACAATCGCACCGGTTTTGCCTTCAGGTCTTTGCCAAAAAGTTTTAGTTGTGTTTACAGGTTCCATCTAATGTGTTTAATTGAGATAAGTTTTGATACGATCAATGTCGCCTTTTATTTGATCTGTTAATTTTTTATAAGTAACATCAAAATTAGCCTTTGTAGTTTCAATTTTGGTTTTTGAATTTTCAATTTCCTTGTTCAAATTAGAAACCTGAGTATTGTTACTTTCAATATTTGCCTGAATCTTAGCCATTTGTGACTTCAAATCACTAATCTGATTATTCAACTGATCTATCTCAGCTTTTTTACTTTTTATTTGTCTGTTCCACTGATCATCAACTGCATTCTGAAAAACTTTTTGTTCTGAAGTGAGAATATCTAAGTATTTATTTGCACTTGTCACCAGTGTTTCAGCATTACTCCCACTCGCTTTAGCACCAGCAAAAGCACTTAAAAACCGTGTTTTCTCATCAGGGTTAATAGTCTCCAGGTTAGCTAATGCCTTACGGAATTCAATATAATCAAAGCCATTCTGATTATTCTTTTCAATTGCACCGAACAAAACTTTATAAAATTCTTCTGAACTAGTACCTGTGATGGTTGAATTTTCAGCATTCTCTGAAGTAGTAGCGTTTCCACCTTCAGTTGAAGAGCTAATATCAATATTTTCTTTTTCTACGTTTTCTGAACTCGTACTATTGTTAGCATCAGGTGTTTGCACAATGAAAATAGACTTCATTTTCTCCAGGAAATCACTCATTGATTCATGCATTTACTAATTTGAAAATATCGAAACTCTAAATTTAGTCCTGATCTCATCCAAAAAATATATATTTAAAACTAAGATATAAAATAAATAGCATCTCAGAAGTCAAAATTTAGATTAAATCATTGCCTGAAACGACAGATTGCCCGGATTCACTATAATTCCAATTTAAAATTGTCAAATTAAAGTGAAAAGGACTAGCGAATATATATATAATTATTATATTTGTTAAATTGTGATGTTAAATTTTAACATAGTTCAACTATTTGTTTAGTTTTGTGCCATAAAATACTGAAAATAAAAGAAATGGAATAAAGTTTTAAAGTATTTTATAAACCCAACTATATGAAAGACAATATTTTATCAGACGAGAAGCTGTATTACTCCATTAGTGAAGTGGCGGAGTATTTCGAAGTTTCTACATCTTTGATACGATATTGGGAGACTGAATTTTCATTTCTGAGACCTCATAAAAATAGTAAAGGTGACAGGCGGTTTACCAGAGCCAATATTGATCAGATTCAGACTATCTATGATTTGGTGAAAGATAGAGGATTTACACTGGAGGGTGCCAAGAAAGAGATTAGAATGAATAAAAAGAAATCTCAGGAAAACATAAAGGTGCTCAAAAAGCTTAAATCATTGAAACAGGGACTCGAAGAATTAAGAGATAAGATATAAAAGAAAAGCCGAAGTAAATCTTCGGCTTTTTTCTTTTAGTGGCAACCATATTGGATTGCAGTACCATCAAATTATAATTGATTCAACTTTACCCAAGAAGGACTACAATTCTTATTTGACATTGTGTATGATCTCAATCTTGTCATTCTGACCCATATCATGGTTATGACTTGGTGTAACTTCGTGATTGCCTAAAATC
>CAZGKN010000102.1:0-10576 GCA_964525915.1 uncultured Saprospiraceae bacterium
CCAAAATTTTAATCTGCTTTCTTTAAAAGCGAGGGCAAAGATAAAACTTTCTATAAAAATTACAAGCCTCATTACTTTTTAATTTTTACTCTGGTAAATTTTTCTCGATCACATATTCATGAGTCCTTATCTGTATTGAATTCAATTTGAATTTTTGTCTGGCTATTTATTCTATATAATAGTGTTATTGCACCATTCACCTCGAATGAAGCTTATCTGATAAGTTTAGGTCATGCATTATACTTTATTTATATATATAATGACAATATAATCAGTACATAAATCGACAAGTCACCTTCAATGTGCTATTTTCCAACTGAAAAACAAGGACTTAGATAAATTTTTTTACAAAAAGTCGAAATAAAATAGTTCAAATCATAGAATAAATTTTACCTTTGCGCCTCATTTAGTCAAGATAAAAACAATAGTCGTGAATACACTAAGTTATAAGACGATCTCGGCCAAGAAAGAAGATGTACAGCGTAAGTGGTATATCCTGGATGCTGAGAACATGGTAGTCGGAAGACTAAGCAGTAAAGTTGCCAGCGTACTGCGAGGCAAGCATAAGCCGGACTTTACTCCGCATGTAGATACGGGTGATTTTGTCATTATTATCAATGCAGATAAGGTTCGTTTTACCGGTGATAAATGGAAGCAGAAAGAATATCTTTCTTATTCAATGTATCCGGGCGGTCAGAAAAGAGTTACTGCTGAGGAAATGCTGGAGAAGAGCCCGATCAAGATTTTAGAGAAAAGTATCCGTGGTATGTTACCTAAGAATAAATTAGGTAACGCCATGATTAAGAAACTATTTGTGTATGAGGGTAGTGAGCATAAGCACGCAGCCCAAAAACCAGAACCATTTAATTTTTAAGAATAGCAGATGGAGACAATCAATGCATTAGGAAGAAGAAAATCTTCAGTAGCGCGTATCTACCTGAGTCAGGGCGAAGGCACTATCACTGTCAATGGAAAGAGCTATACTGAGTATTTCCCACAGAAGCATATCCAGCTTAAAGTGCTGGAAGCTACGGAAACAGTAGAGGCGAATGGCATCTATAATATCAAGGTGACAGTCAGAGGCGGCGGCATCAAGGGCCAGGCAGAAGCGATTCGCATGGCGATTGCCAGAGCACTGGTGAAGATCGATGAAGCTAACAAGAAGCCTCTAAAATCAAAGAAACTCCTCACCAGAGATTCAAGAGAGGTAGAACGTAAGAAATATGGTAAGCCAAAGGCAAGAAAGAGCTTCCAGTTCAGTAAGCGTTAATCTCCCGAATATTTTTAATCTAATAATTGACTTTTTCATAATTAAAATACAATGGAAAAACCATCATATCAACAACTTTTAGATGCAGGTGTACACTTTGGTCATCTAAAGAGAAAGTGGAATCCAAAAATGTTTCCTTATATCTTTATGGAGCGTAAAGGGATTCACATCATTGACCTGAACCGTACTTCTGATTGCCTAGAGGAGGCTGCTGCATCGATGCGTCAGTTGGCAAAATCTGGTAAGAAGATTATGTTTGTCGCGACTAAGAAACAAGCCCGTGATATCGTATCAAAAGCCGCACTGAGCGTAGGTATGCCTTTTGTGACTGAGCGATGGTTAGGTGGCATGATGACCAACTTTGCGACTATCCGCCGTTCGATCAAGAAAATGAACAATATCGAGCGAATGCTCGAAGATACTTCACTGACTTCAGTTACCAAGAAGGAAAAACTGATGATGAGACGTGAGAAAGATAAGCTGGAGAAAGTACTTTCAGGTATAGCTAATCTGAATCGCTTACCTCAGGCACTGTTTATCGTGGACATAGGACACGAACACATCGCGGTAGATGAAGCACATAAGCTGGGCATGAAGACATTTGCTATGGTGGATACGAATTGTGATCCGAATCAGGTCGATTTTCCTATCCCTAGCAATGATGATGCCTCTAAGTCTATCTCCCTCATAGTGAATTATCTGACAGAAGCCATTAAAGAAGGCCTGGAAGAGCGTAAGCACATGAAGGAAGAAGTCGAGGTGGAAGCCGAAGAAAATTAATTGGAAGAATTTTTTAAAAAGTTATAAATGAGTGAAATTTCAGCAAGCGCGGTAAAGCAACTGCGTGATATGACTGGTGCCGGTATGATGGACTGTAAGAAAGCATTGACCGAAGCCAATGGAAACTTTGATGAAGCCATAGAAATACTACGTAAGAAAGGTCAGAAACTCTCTCTGAAGCGCGCAGACCGCGAAGCTAAGGAAGGTGTTGTATTGGCCAGAGTATCAGATGATAATACAAAAGGTGTTATCGTCAAACTAAGTAGTGAGACTGACTTCGTAGCTAAGAATGAAGATTTTGTTAATCTGGCAGCTGCTTTTGCAGATATAGCGCTAAAGAATTACCCTTCAGATATCGATAGCTTACTTGCTTTGCCTTATGAGAATATCACTATCGGTGATAAAGTTACAGAGCAGGTAGGTGTGATCGGTGAGAAGATAGAACTGGCCAGCTATGAGAAAATAGAAGGGGCACAGGTTGTTTATTATATCCACAGCGGAAATAAAGCTGCAGTACTGGTAGCATTGAATCAAACTGGCGATGCCGCCGCTGAGGCAGGCAGAAATATCGCAATGCAGATCGCAGCTATGAAGCCGGTAGCCGTAGATAAAGATGGTGTCGATCAGTCAATTATCGAGAAAGAAATTGAAATCGGCAAAGAGATCGCACGTCAGGAAGGCAAACCGGAAGAAATGCTTGAGAAAATAGCAACGGGTAAACTGAATAAATTCTTCCAGGAATTTACATTGCTCAATCAGACTTATGTAAAAGCGGAAGGGAAAGAGACAGTGAAAGAATATCTGGCAAAGGTCGATAAGGACTTACAGGTGCTGGGATTCAGACATATTACTTTAGGATAAAAATTAAAGCGAATGAATTTTCATTCGCTTTTTTTTTAATTTCCCATATCTTAATATTGTGTTTATGTATAAAAGAGTTTTGTTGAAGTTAAGTGGTGAGTCTCTGATGGGGACCAATGGATACGGAATCGATCCGGATAAACTCGCACATTATGCACATGAGATTAAGTCAATAGCCGACCAGGGTATAGAAGTAGCAGTGGTCATCGGCGGTGGAAATATCTATCGCGGACTGCAGGCAGAAGCTTCCGGAATAGACCGTGTGACCGGTGATTATATGGGTATGTTGGCCACGGTAATCAATGGTGCAGCAATGCAAAGTGTGCTTGAAAAAAACGGAATGTTTACCCGCCTGATCTCAGCTATTGAGATGCAGGAGATTGCAGAGCCTTATATCCGGCGAAAAGCCATTCGCCACCTGGAAAAAGGGAGAATAGTTATCTTTTGTAGTGGCACCGGTAGCCCGTATTTTACCACAGACAGCGCAGCAGCACTCAGAGCCAATGAAATTTCTGCGGATGTCCTACTGAAAGGTACACGAGTGGATGGTATTTATTCTGCTGATCCGGAAAAAGACCCTACAGCTACTAAGTACAAGACCATTACTTTTGATGAAGTCATCCAGACCGATCTCAATGTGATGGATATGACTGCATTTACACTCTGCAGAGAAAATAATCTGCCCATCATCGTTTTCGATATCAACACTCCAGGTAATCTGGCTAAAGTGATTAAGGGCGAGGGTGAATTCTCTATCGTACGTAATAAATAAAGTACATATTATACTTATTTGTATATGTTTTAAATATATATAATAAAAAAGTATAATATATCTGCACTATTTTGTTGTTTTGTATCGTTTATCCTCTTGATAAATGTTTGAATTGCCTGTAAAGTACACTGCTTTCAATTGAAGCACATCCTGTCGAATTGTATTTTATAAGAATTTAAAAAATAGCGTATGTTAAGGAATGTATTTTATCTGCTTTTATTTTTCACTACCATAGGTATCATAGCCTGTACCAAAGATGAAGACGAGATTCTGGAATCCGGCAGTTTGCCACTGCAAGCCAGTCAGGTGATGCCTGCTACAGGTAGTAATGCTACGGGTGTGGTCACTGTAAAACTCAATAAGGGTACGAAAGTGATGAATTATACGATTAGTTGGGCTGATTTATCAGGTGAGCACGAAGGAATAAAGTTTCACATCGGAGCACGTAAGGTGAACGGACCCATAGTAAAAACTGTAGCAACGAATGGTGCAGCCACCGGATCAATTACTGAGACATGGAATGTGCCGGATAGTCTGGTCAATCGGATCGAACAGGGATTATTATATATAGATGTACAGACCACAAATTTCCCGAATGGTGAGATCAGGGGACAGATAGAGTTTTAAGAACTTCGATATCTTTATACATAGAGGGTATAGTGGACAACACTATACCCTTTTTGCGTTTAAAGAATCAAATTTTGATGATTCGGATTAAATGACGGATGCCTGATTCTCCCAGTGTAGTGATTACGTACATACCGGAAGGTAATCTCCTCAGGTCAACACAGTTTTGAACTGTATTGATCGTATAATCAGAAACCGGCCGGCCAAAGAAATCAGTGACCTGTATTTTTACCTGACTCAAATTCAGTGAAGCCGGGTCAAATATAACCTTATCGATGGTCGGGTTTGGCCAGTGTGCTAACGGCGTATTTTCTACTTTATGTGTTGCTAATCCATAGCAGGAACCGGCCAGAATAGTGCTACAACCATTTGCCCCGGTAACAGTCACAGTATATTCCCCCTTAGGTAATGTCGTAGCTATGCTATCCGCATCTCCATTGCTCCACAGATAGCTGAATGGTCCTGTGCCACTGATGATATTTACTATAGCGATACAACTGGAATCTCCTCTCTCTAATGTTTCTATCGCACCCTGAACACCAGGCAGTACACTTACTTCTACGGCAGCAGACACCTGGCAACCGGTATATTCGGTATAGTTCAACGAATAAGTTCCGGCATCGGAAGACGAAACAAGAGTAATGATCGGATTCTGCAATGTTGAACTGAATTCACTCGGACCTTTCCATTCAAATGTACCATCACCTGTAGCACTCAGTCTGAGTGTATCGCCTTCACACGGGGTGTTTACAGTGATTGTAGTACTGACGGTATTACAATTAAGTTCATTTACAATTATACTATAATCTTCTATCTGGCCTCTGTCCAGTAAGCCACAGGGGACAATAGGTTTACTATTATTGAGTTTTTTTACTACGCGCATTCGGGTGAGACCGGTTTTCGCATTTTTGGGAATTAAAATTGTACCGTTCGATTCTTTATTATCGATACCATTTGATCCCGATAGATAACTCAGGGAATATTTTTCATCAGTCCCTTCAAATTCACCATCATGATTCCAGTCAAAGTAAACGATGACTCTGTTGAGATTAGATCCATCGGTATTTCCTTTCACGATGATGGGATACTTTCTGCCTTGCTCCACTTCACCCGATACTGCGGTGAAATCTTCATATCCGGGACTCTCATTGATATCGGGGTCTGATTCATTATGAATGCCGGCAAAATCAACCAGTGAGATTGGTTCTACATTCTTATCGATTGCTGAAGTGCAATAACATTCTGTATAGGGATTGAGAATATAGGTAATCGAGCCGGAATAAACGGTGTCTTGTGACCCGGTACATATTGCCCTTAAGCGATATGCGGATGAGATGGTATCTCCAACTAAAGTTATTGTAGTAGAGTTGGCTTCAGGTATTTCAGTCCATGCACGGGTGCTATCGGGTCTTGTCTCCCATTGAAATTTTATTCCACCTACATCAGAAGTAGCTCCGGTCGATTCGAGTACGATTGGTTTTCCCGGACATCCTTTGATGGTATCAGGTACGTTTCCAGCAAAAGGAATACCATCACATAAAGGAGCTATTTTAATATCACTATTATTGATATCCAGGAAAATATTGTTTGCGCCTTTTACCATTACTCTCCCGGTGGTAGTTAATTGAGATGGAACCTGTATCACTGCACTACCGGTATTTGGGACATTGAGTGCCAGAGTATCGGAATATGTGTAGCCGCCATCATAAGAGAAGAATATATCTACTCCTGTACAATTCACCGGATCCAAATCTGTATTGGCTACATCCCAGTTTATAGTTTCTTCGCCATTGGCTCCCCAGGTGACCGGAATGTTCTGTGAAGTAATGATGAATGGCCCGGCCTTAGCAGTTACCTCGACCTTCATATCATCGCTTCCGGTGCCACCGCCTCCGGGCGCATTATCTCTGGCTGTCATTCTAAATTTCATTTTGCGGCCTACAGAGGGCACTACTTCCCATTCCCAACTGGTTTCTCCACCGATGATGGTACTCAGACGGGGGAAATAGCGTTCCGGCGATGCGACAGGTAAAAAAGTTCTGAAGACCGGGCCTCTTGGATTATCGCTCAATGGCGGTTGGATGCTTATCTGTGGATCCATTTGTTCCCAGCAGTATGTCAGACTATCTCCTTCTAAGTCAGATGCGCTTCCCCGTAATGCAAAGGCGGTTGATTTCGGGATGATATAATCCTCACCGGCATCAACTGTCGGGGCAGTATTGGTAAGTGGCAGATTCACACTACACAGGGCTTGTCCGTTGGTGACATTTTCGTTTATTTCCTGGATACTAATCGCATGGAAATAAGCATCACTATGGCTCTGTACATCCTGAATGTCACAGATCCCTGCATAAGCCATGATTGTCGAGCCGCTACCGGGTTCCATCGCAGTATCATCGTTCCGGTTTCCTTCACAGGAACCTAAACTGCCATTGAAAGTATGATTGGCACCAAACTGATGTCCCATCTCATGTGCCACATAGTCGATGTAGAACGCATCATCTATCGGATCAGATAAGCCCGTAACTCCTTTGGCTTTAGTGCCGGATACGCAGGGTGCATCCAGGTAAGCTACACCACCACCTCCGGTACTGAATACATGCCCGATATCATAATTTGCATCTCCGATGACTGCGTCACAAGTAGTTTGATTTTCATCGAGCATAGTGAATCCATCGAAATTGCTGTATGGATCTGAATTTCCATTGAGGTAGATCAGTTTATCAGTACTATCAATTAATATCATTCTTATGGCCATATCTTTCTCATAGATCTCATTGACCCGGGTCATGGCTGCATTCATTTCTGACAATACGGCTGCTTTCTTGACTTCATCCGGACTATTTGGAGGGATACCTAATCTATTGAGATGATACTGTGCATATTCACCGGTACAGGCTAAGGCCAACCTATAGGTGCGAAGCAAACTGTCATTAGATAGTGGGTTGCGTAGCGAACTCTTTTCAATGCTATTATTCTCACCGGTCAGACATTCCCATTCAGTGTTTCGATGATATTCATTTCGTCGGTAAATAATATAACTCTCTTTGTCTTGTGTATATGGATCGATATATACGGTGGGATGTTTGCCGGAAACAATGATTCCATTTAGTCCGGTATAATCAGAGAAACTAAGTCTGGCGCTGGCTGTCGGGTCATCAATTCCCCTGGCAGAATATGAGCGGATGCCTGGGTATCGTGACTGTAAACCAGGTGAGAAAATAGATGATTCACGTAGCCGGAAATGCTGGAGTTTGCCTTCGCCCACAGGTAAACTAATTATTACTCCTTCTGTATTTGCGCTTTTATTCAGGCTTTTTTGTAGTTTGGTCTTTAATTCATTGACCTTCAAGCTCATCAGGTCATATTTTGATGGTAAAGAAACCATTCCTTCCATTCTCTTCTGTTCTGGCTGAATCCCTGGAACTTTCTTCCATAGCTGATTTTGAGCTGATACATTAGTACTTAAAGCAAATGCAATAAACAGTAGCAGGTTGAAGATCAGTTGTTTTTTCATTACTTGTATTTTTTGCTAAATGTACTCCGAATTAAGTAAATTTTGAAAAATCATTTAATGGATTATTTTTAAGAAATTATATAGGAATAGAAATGCTTTGTCTTACAAAATCAGAAGTGGTTTAGTGGATTTACAGAATCTTGATAGTAAGAATTAAATTTTCCATATTTTAGCAAAAAGAAAAGGTATGAAGCCATCATTTCAATCAAAACTTCGTCTGATCCTCTTACTGGGTATTATTTATACAATCTCTGTCACAAGTTATGCGCAACAGAATAGCTTACTTGTCTTTGGAAATATCTATTACGTGAAGTATGGCGGTACGAGCGATCAGCGCTTATACAATTTTCATTTAGGTGCCGGGTATCAGATGAACCCTTATTGGACAGCCGGACTGGAATTTGGTTATGGTAATACGAAGGTAGGGAATGGATCAGCGAGAAGTAACATTGATTTCGGACCATTCATACGGGCTGAGATGCCGATCAATGATATGTTTTCTACCTATGTGCAGATTGGAGGTGGTTATTCTCGTTTGGATTATGCAAACCTGAACGGTTTTTACCTCGAGCTATTCCCGGCTATCAAATGGACGATTCATAAAGGGTTCGCACTCAATTTATCTACTGGCCTGATAAGATATACGAAGACCGGCGATTCCAATGAGTTTGATTTTAATTATGGCATCGTTCCTTCTATCGGTGTTTCCTATAATTTTTCATTCAGATCCCATACGGATGAGAAAGGTGCTCAGTAGGTGTCTTTTGTCGCGAGGGATGTTTATCCTTTTTCTAATCAGTTACTCATGGGTATTGACTGCACAGAAAGGAACAATGTTGGTCTATGGTAATGCCACTTATCATCTCTTGCGTAAAGATGGGAATTGGCTAAATAAATCTCTGGGCGCATTTCTGGGTGCCGGATATCAGTTTTCTGCTAACTGGACGATAGGTATAGAGATAGGTTATCAGGAGTCAAAAGTGAATGGAATGAGTTTCTTAGATGATGTTGAACGGAAAGCTTACAGAACGGGCATTTTTGCTCAATATTTCATTCCACTCAATGAGCGATTTGGCTTTTTTACAGACATTATATCAGGATATTCAGCGTATAGAGGCAATACGATTAGCAAAACTAATCATGTATATGCGGGTATTTTTCCTGCAATTTATTTTTTTATTGGCAAGGATTGGGGTGTTTATTTGATTCCTGCCAGCCTGGATTTCAGTCCTTTCTATAATACTAAAGTTAGTTTATCAATTAATACATATCCGGTAATCGGAATCTCTAAAAATATTGCTGTACAGAAGCAGGCAAAGGAATAATACCTGCCTTAATTATTCATACGCAATGATTGGCCTATTTTGATATCATTGCCATCCAGATTATTCAGTGTTTTGATTTTATCTACGGAAATATTGAATCGCCGCGCAATACTATACAGCGTATCACCTTTCTGAACCATGTATATATTATTTGCTGCCACAGTGGGGGCATTATTATTTCGGGCAGTGATATCATGATCCGGATCCGGTGTATGTAACAGTGGTTTATCAGGTAAAATAGACTTGTGCTCTTTCTGAATTACGGGTTTACTGATGAACATAGCCAGACCGCGAAGCGCTATTCTTTCACCGATGGCAGGTTGTTCATCTCTACTGAGATGATTGCGCTGGCGTAGTGCGGATTCTCGGATGGCATACATGTCTGCTATGGTTGCCATCGACTCACCACGCTTCACATAATGCCATTTATTTTTCCCCCGGTAAGAATTGCGCAATGGATTCAGATAAACCTTCGATTCATAGGCTAATTTCGTGGACGTCGAACTTATCTGAGGATTGTATTCCTGCAAGCGACGTATCCTGATATCGTATTTATCGGCCAGATCCATTAGTGTAGAGCCATCTTTGACCAATATAAATTTCACATCATTGATGCTGCTGATCTTATTGGCTTTGTATTGCCTTTTTTGTTCGGCCGGTGTATAAGCCGGCGGTAATGGTTGTTTGCTATCACCTGCATCGGCTATGATATCATCCGGTTTCACCAGATCATATTGATACAACTGGTATTTTTCGATCGTCTGTATTAATTGTTTGGCATACTGTGGGTTGGTTGCATATCCTGCTTCTTTCAGACCATAAGCCCAGGATTTATAATCGGTAGGATCCAGATTAAATAAAAATCCATAGCGTGAGGTCTTTGCCGGGTTTCTCAGAAATTCTGAGTGTGCGATATAACTTTCAGTGGCATCTCCATATTTTCTAAAGCAAGATGGTGTAATAGTTCCGGTAGAGTCAAACTCATCATCATTCTGGCAATAGGTCTCTCCGATCCAGTCTCCACCGCATTTAATTCCAAAATGATTATTTGCATGCAGCGCCAGATCGCTTCGGCCCGCACCACTTTCCATGATTCCCTGTGCAAGTTTGATGCTGGCAGGTATGCCTGTTCGTTGCATCTCAGTAATCGCTATATCACGGTATGCTGCTATATAATCATGTACTAATTTACTGTTTTGTGCCTGAGAGAATGCCGGTGGCACCAGGATTAGCAGAATTAGAATATTTGTTAATCTAGTTGTAATAAAGCGGAAAGACATTTTTATTAACATATTAATAATTAGGTACAAATATATAATGTTTATATTATATATGGTAATTAAAATATTGATTGGGTTATTTCAGTAAGAAAGGGGAGTGAACAATTTTGTAAATAGTCCGGTTAAATGCGTATTATTATATTT
>CAZGKN010000103.1:0-10561 GCA_964525915.1 uncultured Saprospiraceae bacterium
GCGTGAAGACAGCTATCTGAATTTTCAATACAGAAAAGCATTAATTTACCTGGAGTCTAACTCACTCAGTTCAACAGGTATAAAAATCTTAGATTCACTCTCTTCACTGTACAATGGGCAATTGCATTTAAACAAAGACAAATACGGCCAAATAAATATGAATATGGCCGATTGGTATTTCAAACATCGTCAGTTCAATGAAGCAGAAACTAAATACAGTATTGCTTTATTGACTTATATCCAGACCCGTAATGTTAATAACCCCGATGTATTAAATATCGCTGCCAACCTCCTGGATTTATACATCACAAACCAACAATTTTCCAACATAGATTCTATACTGAGTTTAATCAACTACCAACAGATTGATGCCAGTACCATTGGGGGAGTAAGACTGCAATTGGAGTTTGCGCAATATAAAGAGCAACTTTACTACAGACAATTAGCAAATGAAAATGAAGTGTTAGCTGCTTATAAAGTATTCAACCAGAACTATGAAAAAATCATCAATGCATATACCGGATACTTCAATCCATCCACCATAGGCCAGTATGATTGTTCGGATGGATTAAAAGATGCTGCATTCTTCACAGCAAAACTTTATACCAAAACAAATAAAAAAGAATATCTTAAACAATCTTTTTTATATTCTGAAAAATACAGGCAAACGGGTTTCAGACTGTCCATCCAGTCAAAATTAATCAGACAATTCAACAACTATCCAAAGTCATTGATGGAAAAGGAAAAAGATTTATTAAATAATATTTCCTTCTATAAGAACATGATTTTAGGCAAACCTAAAGATAAATATTATGATGATGTAGCAACAAAATGGAAGGCTAAATTAATTAAAAATCATAATGCTTATGACAGTCTCATTCAAGTGATAAAAATTACATACCCTGAATATTATAAATTTAAATTTAAGCCATTCACTATAGATATTGATTCACTCTGCAAGAAATATTCAAACTACAATGCAATCTGTACTTATATACTCCGACCGGATGAATATATTCAATACACAATCTCTGATGGTCACTTACACATCATCAATCAAATGATTCCGGCATCAATAAATACAATACTCGACCATGAGTACAATATCCATACAATGCTTGACCCAGTTCGATTTGCTGCCATATCAAATCAATTATATAATTGTTTTTTCAAACCCTCAGAGCAATTCCTATCAGGTAATAAGAACCTAACTATCGCACCGGACTTACAGTTAGCCAATGTCAGCTTTGAAAATTTAGTTATCAATATAAATACAGGTAAAAATTTGTTTTCTAAATATAACATTTCTTATGCTCTCTCTGCAAATACTACGCTTGCACAACCCGACATAAATAAATCAGAAGAAAATCAATTTTTCGCACCTGGGTTTGATGATAAAATGCAGGACAGTTATAAGCTTATTCCACAGCCATTCATCTTGAAATTAGGGAAAGAATTGGAAAAGAAATTTGATTTTACCATATGGTTAGATCAACAGGCAAGTGAACAATCATTCAGGAAAATAGCTGGAAATGCGAATATCCTCTTCATTGGCTCACACATTCACATCAATAGTACAAATAGTTTAGAAAGTGAGATATTACTTTACCCTTCACAAAAGGTAGCGAATAATGATGGGAAACTAAATGTAAGAGAATTATATGGTACAGAAATTAAGTCCAATTTGTTGGTTTTAGCCGGTTGTGAATCAGGCAAACAAGGTGTAGGGATGGGGGCAGGTCTGACTTCACTTGCCACTGCTTTTACTTATGCGGGATCTCCCAATATGTTGGTCAGTCTTTGGCCCGTAGATGAAGAAGCAACAGCCAATTTATGTCGAAGATTTATCTATCAACTCGCTGAAGGTGAAAATCCAAAAGAAGCCCTCTACAAGGCTAAGCTCCAATATATTCAAGATGCACCGACGAATCAAAAATCACCGTTTTACTGGTCCGGTTTTGTACTTATTGGAAATAATAGTTTTCCATTATCTATTAAAACTTCACACTTTCTGACTTATCAGGTTATTTTCAGTATTGCCGGAATTATTTTGGCTCTATTTATACTTTTCTGGCTTAGAAAGCATCGCTATTCCAGATCCCGATAGCTTCCATTTTTTACATCAATCTGAAAAATCGCATTATTGAAAGTTACTGACTTCACTTTCTTAGCATAATTGAAGTTATAGACATCCAGAAAACGACTATTATCAAATCTCACTTCTCCAAAACTTGCACTTACGAAATCCATACTACCATGAAATACGCTATTACTGAACTCAGCTCTGCTACGAAAATCTGCGTAGGTAAAAAAACTGCGCCCCCGGAGATCAGTCTGTGAAAAATCTGTATAACCAATAAACTTAGTCGAAAATGCCTGAATCTCACCGAGAAATGTCGAACCCTGGAAAGTTACATTTTTATAAAAAGTAGCCTCTGCCATTGTAATTTTACGGTTAAAATACGCATTTGAAATTTGCGCATCTTCCTGAAAAACAGACTGCCTGAAATATACTTCATTTGCCATAAAGGTATTATTCATTGTAACTTCTTTGAGAAAACTGGAACCTGTAAAATCAAGTAATCCCTGAAATTCACAATTATTAAAGTTCACCTTGTTTTCAAAATTACAGTTGATAAATACCAGATTATTTACAAATTTACAAGCAGTAAAAGCGCCATCTTTTCCGGTCATATTTCCTGTCACATCGCCCTTGAAAGTACAATTGACGAATGTGACAGGAGAGCTGATATTCACTTGTGATACTCCACTTTTTACATTATAGTCCCTTTGAAGAGAAGTAAAATCAATATTTTCATTAAAAACCTGATTTTGCATATACACAGGTTTACCCGACATTATTAATTCACTCAAATCATTTGAACTTGTTGGGTTAGATTTTTGCTGAGCCGCACAACAGAGTCCTATAAAAGTAAGTATCATCAGGAAATATCTCATATAGACCGATATATTAGGTTAAAAGATTAATTACTATTTTGAATTCAACGCATATCTTTTTTGCGGAATGTTAGCCGCTTTCGCTTGTAGTCTTCCGGTTTCATATTCATGCTTTACAAAAGCCTTGATTTCTTCAGGACTGTAAGCATTTCTATGCTTTGCAGTTACTGCTGTATTGTAAACTGACTTCTGAAGGTTATCCTTCGAACTTTGCAATGTATTTGTAAATTTAAAATAATTTGCATTATTATTCGATGGTCTCAATTCACTATAGCCACCATCAAAGTATTTAGGTTCTACGGTAGTATAGAAGACATTATTTTGCTCATCATTTTCCTTAAACTTTTCACTGGCATCAGCTAACATTACGATGTAATATTCACCTGTGATCTGAGGCATATTGTAGGTACGTACAAGACTTTGATCCTGGAAAACCACTTGTGCCATATCACCTCCGGCAGGAATATCAAAATTGATGATGCAATTATTATCCGTAGGACAGTCATAAGAATTAGCTGCAACACTAGTATTAAACTGATCATAGAATATCACACCATAATCATTGGCATCATAGGCATTATAATAAATATAGTAATATGCCCAGTCATCGGATGATTTTGCAGCCTGATTACCGATATTATACAAATTAAATTCAACTTGTCTTTCATTTAATGAACCACTGGTCTCATAAGTAGAATAGTCATTGAACACCCATGGTGCAAGATCCACTCCAGTTTGAGTTGGATTTGGATCGGGATTTGGTGGATCAGTCTTTCCGGCAGCATCTTCAGCGACATAGAGTGCTTTCGCATCACCGGCACTCATCACAAAATTCTGGAAAAAGAAATTATAATCTACCCAAATGTAACCTGCATCACCCCATTGATTTCCCCATGAATTTACAATTCTGAATGCTCCATTGGCGCCTTTGCTGTCATCATAACCTGCGATGATCATCGCATGATAGGCATGCTGACCCACATTATCATAAGATGTAACATTGGATATAACACCATCACCTCTCCAGGACATAAAATTATCAGCCAGGCGAGCTCCAAAAACTACTGGAATATTATTGGCAATATTTTCCTTAACTGCCTGCACAGTAGCATCGATACGGCGCCAGGACTTAATCTTAAATTTAGCTGCTTCCTGAGACCAGCTACTCTGTAAGTTACTTCTGGCACAATCACCTAATTGATCATACGGAACAGTCTGCATCGTAGCTATCCCTTCCTGCTGAACTACACTCAGTGCATCATCGAAGTTAGTACCACTGCAATTAGCTCCTTTTTTATCATCAGCCACTGCAGTAAACAGAAACTTAGGGCTGTATTGATTAGAAGCATCAGCTAACTGAGACTGGCTTAAATTGTTTTTGATACCAGCGATACAGGTTTTCATGTTGTATCCTACTGCCCAGGCTACACAGGTACCATAACTACCTTGATCCCCGATTGGCGGAAATTTTGAGATAATGTCTGCTTTAGCCGGCAGATTACCACCTCCGACATTAAAGTTTGTAGAAACAGGTACCTTGGAAAAGTCGTCAGTTCCAAAATAACCCAATTGATAGCTAGTATTATTTTTTTTGTCATCCGGTTTGTCATCCTTTGTACAATAAGTAAATACGCTACAGATTGCCATTATGGCAAAGCATTTGAAAAAGAAGTTTAATGAATACATAATACGAATGTTTTTGTAATTTTATAATATAACATGCCACAGAATCAATAGAACAGAATACCAATATGTCATCATAAAAATTATTCTTTTTTCAGACAACTTGTTTTGGCTTTTCAATAACCTGATTTAAATCAAGTAATTAACTTGTTCTTTAATCATCAATAGCTTTCAAGAGTCAAAAATGCAGACTACTGATATTATAAAATTGTACATATCGGACATTTTGCAAAATTTTGCTAATAAATGTAAAAATAGTTAGTAGCTCCTGGTTCATAGGATTCTGGTGACAAAACTCAATGCTGAAGTCTCTTGATCCTGGTTGACAATTTTCTGTATTCTGAATAGACTAAAAGATGACCATTTAACTTCCTTTTTTGACCCCTTTACCCCTTCTGGGGCAAGGAAATCAATCCTCTGAATCCTATATCGCTCTAGAATTAAAGTGAAAAATATATATGAAAAACGGTCAATGTATTTCAGACATCGTCACACTCTCCACTCTCCACTATCAACTTCCAAAAACCCAAAGTCCAAAGACCAAAGACCAAAGACCAAAGACCAAAGCCTAAAGCCCAAAGCCTACATATTCCTTCTGTATTGTCCGCCTACTTCAAATAATGCATGTGTGATCTGCCCCAGCGAACAGTATTTGACGGTCTCCATCAGCTCTTCAAAGATATTGCCATTATGGACAGCTACTTTCTTGAGTCTTTCGAGCATTTCAGGTCCTTTATCTGCATGGAGTTTCCACAGATTATGAATTGAATCGATCTGGAATTCTTTTTCCTCATTGGTTGACCGGATTACTTCCTGAGGGATAATCGTAGGCGAACCATTCGAACTCAGGAATGTATTAACACCGACGACAGGATACTTCCCACTGTGCTTCAGCGTCTCATAATACAGGCTTTCTTCCTGAATCTTACTCCGCTGGTACATCGTCTCCATAGCTCCCAGTACTCCGCCACGCTCATTTATACTGTCAAATTCTACATACACGGCTTCCTCCACCAGATCAGTGAGTTCTTCTATGATAAATGATCCCTGGAGTGAATTTTCATTTTTTGCCAGACCCAACTCTTTATTAATAATCAGTTGGATGGCCATTGCGCGCCGGACACTCTCTTCAGTAGGTGTCGTGATTGCTTCATCATAGGCATTGGTATGGAGTGAATTACAATTGTCGTATATCGCATAGAGTGCCTGCAGTGTCGTACGGATATCATTAAAATCTATCTCCTGCGCGTGCAGCGATCGTCCGGAGGTTTGAATATGATACTTCAACATTTGTGAACGTTCATTGCCGCCATACTTAAGTTTGATCGCCTTTGCCCAGATTCGTCGTGCCACCCTACCGATGACACTGTATTCCGGATCAACACCATTGCTAAAGAAGAAAGACAGATTGGGTGCAAATTCATTGATATCCATACCCCGACTCAGGTAATACTCGACATAGGTAAATCCATTGGAAAGGGTGAATGCGAGTTGTGAGATAGGGTTTGCGCCGGCCTCTGCAATATGATATCCGGAAATAGACACACTGTAAAAATTACGCACACCGTGATCACTGAAATATTGCTGCACATCACCCATTACCCGCAGTGAAAACTCTGTAGAGAAAATACAGGTATTCTGTGCCTGATCTTCTTTGAGTATATCGGCTTGTACTGTACCACGCACTGCACGCAGTGTCCTGTCCTTAATCTCTGCATAAACATCGGCAGGCAACACCTGATCGCCAGTCACACCGAGCAACATCAAGCCCAGTCCGTCATTACCCTCAGGCAATACTTCTGCTCCTTCGTCAGCAGTAGATCCCTGACCAACATTTGAGCTATAAAATGGTCGTTTCGACCCTTTCAGTGCGTAAAGTGCATTTATTCTCTTATTGACTTCATCAATAAGGCCATGCTCTCTGATATAAAGTTCACATTGCTGGTCGATTGCAGCATTCATAAAAAACGCGGTAATCGTCGGTGCCGGACCATTGATGGTCATCGAAACTGAGGTTTTTGGATCAGCCAGATTAAAACCACTGTATAGTTTCTTTGCGTCATCGAGGCTGGGCACACTGACACCGGCATTGCCTATCTTACCAAAGATGTCCGGTCGGTGCGCCGGATCTTCACCATATAAGGTCACCGAATCAAAAGCTGTACTCAGTCTAACTGCAGGCAGACCCTGACTGACATAGTGAAAGCGCTTATTCGTTCTCTCCGGCCCGCCTTCACCGGCAAACATACGGGTCGGATCTTCGCCCTCCCGCTTAAATGGATAAATGCCTGCAGCAAATGGAAAAAAGCCAGGGAAATTCTCTGTCAGTACCCATTTAAGAATTTCATTCCATGAAGTGAAACCGGGAACGGCTACTTTTGGAATTTCAAGGTGAGATAAGGACTGGGTATGCGTCTGAATCTGCAATTCCTTATTTCTTACTTTATAGGTAAATAACGGGTCTTTGTATTGCTGCTTAGTCTTGTCCCAATTCAATAATGCATCTAAATTTACCGGATCGAGTCCCATTGAAATACGTTTGTGCATCGTTTCCAATACGTGCACCAGTTGTTCACTATCGCTTGATTCCTCTTGTTGGGCTAATTCATTAATTGTCTGTCGAATCGATTGTAGCTTTCCAGCCACTTCAGCCTGATTCAGTGCCCATTGGTTATATTTTCGGTTATTCTCAGTAATCTCGCTCAGATAGCGGATTCTTGCCGGAGGTATGATGTATATTTTTTCGCTTTCATCTTCTCCTGGCTTGACATCAGAGTGCAATTTCGCCCCTGTTTTATGCGCAATAATATCTATCAAAGCATGATAAAATCGGTTTGTTCCCGGGTCATTAAACTGTGAAGCTATGGAACCATACACAGGCATTTCATCCGGCGAGCGGTCAAATAACTTATGATTGCGCTGATATTGTTTCTTCACTGCCCGCAGTGCATCCGCAGAACCTCGTTTGTCAAATTTATTAATAGCTACTATGTCTGCGAAATCCAGCATATCGATCTTCTCTAGCTGTGAGGCTGCGCCAAATTCCGGTGTCATCACGTACATACTGACATCGCAATAATCAGGAATCTGCGTATCAGACTGACCGATGCCCGAAGTCTCCAGGATGATCAGATCAAAATCAGCAGCTTTCAGTATCGCAACCGCATTATGAATATGTTTACTTACTGCCAGATTACTTTGACGCGTAGCCATTGAGCGCATATACACCCGATCATTATGAATCGCATTCATCCTGATCCTGTCGCCTAAAAGTGCGCCACCGGTCTTACGCTTTGATGGGTCAACTGAGATTATCCCTATACGTTTTTCCGGGAAATCAGCTAGAAATCTCCTGACTATCTCATCAATTAATGAACTCTTGCCCGAGCCCCCAGTACCGGTAATGCCTAGCACAGGAGATTTGCTATGTACGGCTTTCTCTTCGATGGATTTGAGCATAGCCTTGGTCTCAACAGCCTCCGGGAAATTTTCGGCCGCCGAGATCAAGCGTGCAATCGCTCCCGGATTCGTATCTTTCAGTTGGCCGACCTGACCATTCAGGTGATCTCCGGTCGGAAAATCACAATGTTGCAGTACATCAGCAATCATGCCTTCCAAGCCCAGTGCGCGACCATCATCCGGTGAATAAATCCGCGTGATGCCATAGTCTTCGAGTTCCTTGATCTCGGATGGTAAAATCACACCACCTCCGCCTGCGAAAATCTTGATCTGGCTACTCTTATTTTCCTGAAGTAGGTCAAACATATATTTCAGATACTCTACATGTCCACCCTGGTAAGAGGTCATGGCTATCGCATTGGCATCTTCTTGTATAGCAGTGCTCACCACTTCCTGCACACTGCGGTCATGACCGAGGTGAATCACTTCTGCCCCAAGGGACTGCATGATACGGCGCATGATATTAATCGCTGCATCGTGTCCATCAAAAAGCGAGGCTGCGGTGACTATCCGTATCTTATTTTTGGGCTGATATACCTGCATATTTTCTCAAATAATTAATACTGTTTTCAGGCGAGTTATACATCCTGAATAAAGGCATAAATATACGACAATTCGGGCAAAATGAGTATGCTGTAAAAGGATGCTATAAGTGAGCATTGCCTCTCTTGCCCATTTTTATGTAAGGTTCTCAGCAACTCTATCTTTGCGCATAACCAGGTAAAATCCCAGTAATTGAAATATTGTCAATACCGATACTAAATACCAGAGATGAGCAAAGCTATAGTACTTAATGACACGCATACCGATAAATGGTGCCAAAATCAGCGAAATAGAATAAGCCAGCGAATAAAAAGCCATGTATCTGCCTCTGTTTTTTTCATTTGACTTATTGGAAGTATAGGTCATCATAAAAGGCATACTAAAGATCTCACCATAGCTAATTAGCACCACACTAAGGAATAGCCAGGGAATACCTTGAAACAGATTCAGAAAAAGAAAAGATATGCCTACTAAAAATACACCCAATAATATCAAATACACATGTCTGACTCTGTTGTTCAGGTAATGTACTAAAAACATTTCGGAGACAAATACGATAACCCCATTGATAGCCAGTAATCCACCAATCCATGAGTCACTCAGACTGTACGCTTCTTTATAAAATAAGGGTAAAGTAAATAGCAATTGAAAAAATACAGTGGCAAACAGGATCGTCAGAATACAGAATATTAAAAAATTTCGGTCAAATAATGGTCCGTCTCTTCTGATTCTGAATCTCGAAGTTGTTTGTTGCCCTGTCTCATACGGTGCCCTGAGTTCCCGGTTAAAAACAATCAGAAAAATGATACCAGAAAGAATATTTGAGCTACCATCTACATAAAATAACAGTGTATAAGAGATCGTAGCCAGAAAACCTGCCAAGGCCGGGCCTAAAGAAAAACCCAGATTGATGGCCATTCTGTTGAGGCTATATGATTTAGTGAGTGTGGCTGGGTCAGCCATGCTGGCGATAGCAGAACTATTGGCCGGGCGTAAACTTTCTGAGATCATTGTTTGAAAAAATACCAATCCCAGTAGTGTATGATAATTTGTCACATGGGAAATAATTATCCAACCGATTCCTGCAAATATCAGACTAAATGCCTGAATCTTAAAATTACCAAAACGGTCAGAAAACCAACCACCAAACAAAGTGCCTACCATACTCCCCAGGCCATAGGTGGACAATATCCATCCGGTTTTTAGTTCACCGAAGTGAAGATGCTTTGTCAGGTAAATACTCAGAAACGGAAATACCATCGCACCTGTCCTGTTGATCAGCATAATCATGGACAGCCACCAGATCTTTTTGTTAATTCCGCGATATGGTGCACTCAGGGTAGCGAGTATTTTCTCGGATTTCATGCAGTGAAGGTAAGTGAATTCAAGTCAATTGAGCATTTACATGGAATGAATAATTTAAGCTTATTATTTCAAGCGATAATAATGATAAATCAGTATGTCTTTAGATATACTGCCATTAAAAAAATTATCAACTATCAACTCTCCACTCACCAAATCCCATCAACGCATTCGTAATTCGTAATTAAAGCATCTGTCATAAAAAAAATTCTCCTTATTGACTGACAAACTTCCCGCAGAACTTGCAGACAATCGAAGATGAGTCAATTCGTAATTTGTAATTAAAACATTCGTAAATAAAAAAACTCTCAACTCTCCACTCTCCACTTTCCATTTTCTACTAAAAGTTCAATTCAACCCATTCCGGGCGACCAAAGCCCAAAACCCAAAGCCCAAATTTACCCTCAAATATTCATCTTGCTCCTGCGGATCAGGAAAGACTGCAAGACCTGGTTAAAGCCCTGATGGATATCAACCGGTACATAATCGATCTTATTCTGGAGTGATTTTATTTTTATTTTCTTTTCATAATCACTCATCAGGCGGACATAATTCT
>CAZGKN010000104.1:0-10227 GCA_964525915.1 uncultured Saprospiraceae bacterium
AAATTCACAATTATTTACTGGTATTATATCTGATGTGGGCTAAATAGTTACATTTCATCTTCTACTCGATATACTAACCTATGTTTCTTATTAATTCTGCGGGAGTATAAATTAGATGCCTCATTTTTCAATAGTTCAGGATGTCCTGTACCCGTTCTTGGATGGCTTCGTAATTCTTCGAACAATGTTTCTATTTTTTGCAATATCTTTTGATCTCCTGATTTCTTAAACTTATCAAGATCATTCAAAGCATTGGAGGTAACCCGAAGTTTATAAATCATAATCCCAATAATTGCTTAATTTCCTCTGAAGTTCTAATTTCGATATACTCTCCATTTTCTGCTTCTTTTAGACCTTGTTTAATTTTCTCCATCATCGCAGCATTGAAATATTGATCTTCTTGTGCCACCGGAGTTAAGGTATAGGCCTTATTCTTCCCTCTTTGAACGATAATCTGCTCACCTTGATCCACTTTATCAAAATAACTGCTTTGATTTTGTCTAAATTCACGACTACTAATAACTAACATGTTTTTATTTTTATGTACCAAAATGGTACAACACCGAAAATATGAATTTTGTTCCCTCTGTCCTTAATCAATAAGCATGAAAGCCGAAAGGGAGCAGTCAAAATCAGATATACTATACTGACTAGAAGATGACCATCTAATTTTCTTGTTCGACCACTTCACGCCTCCAGCCTAATAGGTAAATATGCTACGAACTAAAGGGCCAAGGATATCAAAGAGTAATTTCTTAGTCCATTTTGGATAATAGAAAGATAAATTCCCCTATTTCCCCCTTCCCTGAAACAGCACCAACAAAGTATAGAAGAGTATCTTGAAATCCAGCGCCAGTGAGCGGTTTTCGATGTAGAGGATGTCAAACTTCAGACGCTGCAACATCTGTTCCACAGTCGAGGCATAGCCGTATTTGACCTGGCCCCAGGAGGTGATACCCGGTCTTACCTTTAGCAAGTGTGAGTAGTGCGGTGCTACTTTCATGATTTGATTGATGTAGTACTGTCGTTCCGGGCGCGGGCCGACGATAGACATCTCGCCTTTCAGTACATTCCAAAACTGTGGTAGCTCATCCAGACGCCATTTGCGCATGACACTGCCCCAGGGTGTACAGCGGTCATCATTGACACTACTGAGTTGGGGACCGGCGTCCTCTGCATCGACATACATCGATCTGAACTTGATGATATTGAATGGTTTGCTATTGAGGCCAATCCGCTCTTGTTCGAACATTGCCGGACCGGGTGAAGAAAGTTTGACCTTGATCCAGATAAATACATACAGCGGAAACAGTAAGATAAGTACGATCACACTGATGGAAATATCCATGATACGCTTGATGATCTGTTGCCACTTCGGCATGATCTCTTGTTCGATCTCGATCAATACAGCGCCATAGACGTGATTCATCTTGACACTACCGAGTAAGATTTCATACATGCCCGGTATAACTTTGATCAATATATCATTCGAAAAATCGAATAGCGTAAGTAAGATGGCCTTTAGTTTCTCTTTTTCATCACTTTCAATGGCGATGATTACTTCCTCGACTCTTTCATCTACCAGAATCTTTGATATGTCGTCTATCTTGCCCAATTTTGGTAGAAAAGTGCTTAAAGAATTGCCTGACAGACCATTGGTATCGATATATCCGATGAAATTGTATCCCAGGCCCTTTTCCCTACTCTTGATCTCCTGATAGAGCTCAGTTGCATTGTCATTGCCACCGATGATGAGTGTATTGAAGGTAACTGCACCGGACTTCAGCCGGCGACTGGCCCTGGACAAGAGTGCCATTCGGCTCAGTGCAGTCAGTGTAAAATGAATGCAAAAGTAAAGTAGCCATACTCGTACGAATGAGTTGCCTATTGCCAGCACATCACTATTGAGCGAGATGACTATCAATGTCACAAATAATGAAATAAAAAAGGTCCGTGTCAGTGTAGTTAATCTCGACTGCCGGTATAAATCACGGTATGAATCAAACAATAAATAAACTAAAAACCACCCGGTAAGTAAAATCGTGATCAGGCCCGCATATCTCAGATCAAACTTAGACTCTGCCTGATAAAAAGGATCCAGACCGATCCAGCGTACCAGTAATAACCAGGCTACCAGCGCTATCAGGATGTCCAGAAAGCCATATAGTAACAGATCTCTTTTACGGGTATTGTGCATATCGATCAGAAATGTATCATTTTTATATTATCCACAAACACATTCTGGGTTTTCAGTGGATTACCTATATTATAAACTGAGAAAAGTACGATACGACATCCTCCTTTCGCATCCGCATCATTGATATAGGGTGCGATATTGATATAGACTTTTTTCCATTTATCCGATGGATAAAAACCCACGATGGATGTAGCTGAGGGGTATTTGATCGAGCCTTCAAATTCAAGACCTACTTCAAATAGTGCAGAACTCTTATAATTTAGTTCGAGATAAATCTCACGAGGCTCAGATTTATAATCTGTAAAAAATTCAGATGTACCTACGATATTGGTAGGATGGTCTTCTGTGACAGCCAATTGGCCGGATACCTGACCCTCAAACACAGTGTCACTCTCGGTATAGAGCTTAGTCTGCGCATCTTTATCCCTGTCCACATTGAAAATGTTGAATTGTTCGAAATCAGAGATAAATGAGAAGGTGACATTGGATTTATATTCAAATACGGGCCGGATAGTGTCGGACTTTCCGCAGGCACACAGATTCTTATTCACGGTATAGGGTGCCAGAAATGGATAGATATTGGCATTATCCCGCTGGCCATTCGTCCTGACTCCGGGATAAATCAATATATCATGGGGCCCGGACTTGAGTACCGGCGCTACTCTATCCGGAGCGAACACACCGATCAGATCATTGTCGGTATAAACCCAATAATCTTCTATATGTTGATTCGATGTGCCTACATTGGTCTGGGGCGCAATCGTATATGGCTTTAAGTACAAGTAGGACGGCCATTCACCTTCATCTGCACAGCCATTTAAGACAATGGTCAGGCAGAGCCAAAAACAAGAAAAGAAGAAGGTATTTTTTATCATATTTGAATCGAAGCGCAAAACTAATTAAATTTGTCTATTGAAAATTCATTTGTCAATATCAGATACAGTGATATTAAATTATATCCTCCCTACATCTAAAACGTATGCTGACTAAAATATTAAGTTGCCTTGCAGTGATATTTTTTATCACCGCCTGTCAGAATGACAAAAGTACTGATTCTACAAAGCCGGATGATCACCCGGATACCACTGCAGCCGCAGTCTGGGTAGCGCATGATACCATCAGGAAAAATGGTATATCGGTAGCCATGGCTGAGAAAAAAGGTGGGTTGATGGGACAAGTAAAAATATCAATGAGTGATGATAAATCACAGAAAGCTGCAAAGAAGAATTTTGCGTATGATGGAATTTTTCATGGGGCGCATCTGTATGACCTGAATAATGATGGTAAAATGGAGGTGTATATTTTTAATAGTAGTGAAGGTACAGGCTCCTATGGTGATATCATTGCTTATCAATACGATCAGGGTAAGATGGATTCTATCCGGGTGGATAACAGTCAGTTGATGTCAGATACCGGCTACATGGGGCACGACAGTATTTACATAAATCCACCATATCTCTACCGGCAATATCCGGTTTATCATGAAGAAGACCCTAACTGCTGTCCTACAGGTGGAAAACGCAGGATAAAGTATAAATTGACAACTGTGAAGGGCAAACTGACCTTGATTCCACTGAAATAAGACACCATGCAAATACCTGCAATTAAATCACCGGAAATCTTTCCTCTGCCGGACATTCAGAATTTCATACTGGACAATGGCCTTCAGGTCTATTACATAGAGGATAAAAAAGTCAACGGAATTAAAATAGAGATGAATTTCGCAGCAGGGCGTATCGCTGAGGCCAGGCATTCGGTGTCCGAACTTTGTTGTGAGCTATTTAAGGAATCGGCCGCGGGGCAGAGTGGTTATGACAATTCACTGTATTTCGAAAGCCGGGGCTCTTCGCTTTATACTTATAATGGCATGGATTATTGTGGTATAGGTTTCTTTGCATTGAGTGGGTTTGCTACGGAATTATTTAACCGTTTTATTGAAATAGTTACAAAACCGGCATTCCGTGTGGATGAACTGGAAAAAGTACAGAAGCGTAAACTCGAGAAGCTCAATGAGGTTTTGGCTGAAAATGATTCTTTGTCCTACCGATCACTTACGGCCCGGGTATTCGGAAGAAATCACCCTTATGGGTACAATTCTACAGTACATTCGATTCAGGATGTGAGGATTAGCCATGTAATGGAACACTTCACACAGAATTATTTCACCACTGATAGCTTTGTGATATTGGCAGGAAATTTTGATTCCCAATCAATGCAATCAATTTTGAATGCATTGGGTAACCTGAAAATTAAACCCAAACTTTCATTTAATCTGACAAAGAAAATCATTCGGCAGGGTTACGAAAGGAAAATAAATGGTGTCCATAAGCAACAGAGCTCAGTGAAGATGGGCTTGCAGGTGCCGACCCGGAATCACCCTGATTTTCCCTCTATTTATTTTATGCATATACTGTGTGGCGGCTATTTTCACTCCAGGCTAAATAAGAATATCCGGGAGCGTCAGGGCCTTACCTATTATATTGCCACTGCACTGGAGACGTCTGCACAGGCGGGCATTTTTTATATCACGGCTGAGACTGCCAGTAAGCAAGTGCCTAAATTACTGACTCAGGTGAGCAAAGAATTAACACGGATGATCGGACAACCCCTGCGTGGAGCTGAAATGACAATGATCCGCAACTATATCATCGGGAATATGATCCAGTTTTATGACGAGACATTTGCCAAAGCCGAGACACTCCGACAGCAACTCATCGAAGGTGCCCAATGGAGTTCAGGCTATACGCTGATGAAGCAAATTTCACAGATGAAAGCTGGAGATTTGAACGATAAAATCAAAGAGTATTTACTTGTTGAGAAAATGATTACTATTATTGCAGAGTAATTACTAATTTCAGAGCATAAAATTTCGATAATGACAAATATCATACTTTTCGGTCCTCCCGGCTCAGGGAAAGGGACGCAGGCCAAAATGCTTGCTGAAAAGTTTAATCTGGTACATATTTCCACCGGAGATTTATTCAGATATGAACTTTCAAATGACACCCCATTAGGTAAGTTAGCCAAATCCTATATGGAAAAAGGTGAATTAGTGCCTGATGAAGTCACCATCAGTATGCTGAAAGCTAAGATGGAGCGACATCCGGATGCGCAGGGATTTATATTTGATGGATTCCCCCGTACCATTCCGCAGGCTGATGCGCTGGTAGAATTATTGAATGAATCTGGACAACAAGTGGACCAACTGATCGCACTTAAAGTTGGCGAGGATGAAATAGTACAGCGGATATTACTGCGTGGCCAGGCTTCAGGCAGAGTGGATGATCAGAATGAAGAAATCATACGGAATCGAATCAATGTCTATAATCAGGAGACGCAAATCGTATATGAATATTTCGATGCGAAGGGCAATGCCTGTTCGATCAATGGCATAGGCAGTATCGAAGAGATATTCGATATGCTGTCCGGAGTGATGCAGCAATTAGTTTAGTTTTCGGGGCAATACTTAAAATACCTGATACCAAAGATCCTCATCAGTGGAAATTATAACAAAATAACTTTTGTAATCCGAACCAATGAATATTTTGATATTATCGAGGAATATTTCACTGTATTCGACACACCGATTGGTATCAGAGTGCCATAAGAAAGGGCACAAAGCAACTGTATTGGATCCACTGAACTTCAATCTGATCATTGATGGAAATCAAAGTAAAATAACCGATCAAAGTAATAATCCGATACAGCCAGATGTAGTAATACCGCGGATAGGTAGCAATATTACCAACTTTGGGGCTGCAGTATTGCGCCATTTTGAATTAAAAAAAATCCCGGTGACACTCAGCTCTGACGCATTACTCTATGCACGGGATAAGTTGGTAGCCTTGCAGTTATTAGCCAATCAGGGTATTCCTGTTCCGAAAACCTGTTTATTGAGCCCTTTAGGTGTAAATCAAAAACTGATAGCGCAAGAGTTCGAATTTCCGGCGATCCTGAAATTACTGGACAGCACACAGGGTCTGGGTGTGATTTTGTCAGAAACAAAAAATAATGCAGTTGCGGTTGCTGAAGCGTTTCAGGCTTCCCAACAGAAATACATCATGCAGAAGTATATAGCTGAGTCTTCTGGTCAGGATATTCGTGCATTTGTCATCGGTGGAGAAGTTGTGGCGACGATGTTGAGGAAGGCACAGGAAGGTGAGTTCCGGTCCAATATCCACCGGGGAGCCAGTGCCCGGATGATTCAACTGAGTGAAGAGGAAAATGAAATAGCGCTGCAGGCTGCCAGGATATTGAAGCTCAATGTCGCCGGAGTGGATATCATACGCAGCAAGGATGGGCCATTGGTATTGGAAGTCAATGCCAGTCCGGGTCTGGAAGGCATAGAAAAAACTACCCGTATCAATATCGCAGGCAGGATTATTGAGTTTGCCGGTACATTAGCAAGGCAAAGTGAACACAATGGATAAGCCATTTATCATCGCTGGTAATGAGATTTTACCCGGGACAGAGATCAGTCTAAAACTTCCGGTCAGCAGATTACCCTCTGGTAATCAAATTAATATTCACGCACACATCTATCGGAGTGACAAACCCGGACCGGTTTTATTGTTGTTAGCCGGGATGCATGGCGATGAGATCAACGGAATAGAGATCGTCCGCCGAAGCATTGAATCGGGCTTATTCTCAGAGTTGAATCGAGGTAGTGTCATAGCAATACCATTACTGAATGTATATGGATTCATTAATTTCTCCCGTGATGCAGTCAATGGTAAGGATGTGAATCGGAGCTTTCCGGGTTCGGCATCCGGCAGCATGGCATCGCGTGTAGCCAGTGTTCTGACGCGACATATCCTGCCGTATGTGGATTATGGCCTTGATTTTCATACCGGTGGTCAATCCAGATTCAATCTTCCGCAAGTGCGCTACAGTCCGAAAGATCTCAGATCATCAGATCTGGCCAAAGCCTTCAATGCATTAGTTCGAATCGAAAAACCGACTATCCCGAAATCGTTCCGCCGTAGTTGTCTGGATGCGGGAATACCAGCCATAGTGTTTGAAGGGGGCGAAGCGCTTCGACTGGATGAGTTTAGTGTTTCAGAGGGCATCAGAGGTATCAAGCGGATACTGCATCACCTGGAGATGAAAAGCTATCCTATCCCCGGGAATATTTCGGTCAATATTAAAAAAAGTGCATGGAAGCGGGCATCTACAGCCGGAGTATTTACTGCACTTCGTGTCGCCGGAGACCAGGTGCGTGCCGGTGAGGTAATCGGAACGATTAAGGATCCTTATGGATTCAATCAGTTAAGTATAAAATCAAGCCACACGGGCATAATCATCTGCCACAATAATCATCCGGTCGTCTATCCCGGAGATCCATTGTTTAATATTGGGTTTGAGATTTCTAGAGATTAATAGGAGTTTTCTGCTCTGTATGGAAAATGAGAAATGCCGAATAGATGAAGGTTAAAATATCTACATTACTTCAAACTTGAAACGGTAAAAATAGAGCGAATGAGTCTTTACCTGTTTTAAATAAAACCTAAGCAAATTGTAACAAATTAATTACATTTACGTTTTTAACATGAGGACAATTTATAGGACACCGGAGTTTGACAAGTTTCTATTTGAAGCTGATTCCGTATTACTTAAAAAGGTTCAATATATTACCGAGATTCTACTGACACAAAAGACAATAAATAGCAAAGTAGCTAAGAAATTGACCAATACAATTCTTTATGAAATTAGAATTCAGATAGCAAATGAATATAGGATATTGACTTTTGCAATGGACCATGAAGATATAAGCCAGGCAAATAATATTGTTTTTATCTCTTGTTTTATGAAAAAGTCAACTAAGGATTATCAAAAAGAAATATCAAAAGCACTTAAAATATTGGAAAGATGGATAGAATAAAATTGAATTTGGACAAATTGAAACATGAGTTGCCTACCATGAATGATTATTTGAATAACTTATACGGGGCACAGGGTACACCCGCAAGAGATCGCTTTAATAAAGAAGCTATTGCTTTTTATTGCGGTGAATTGATCAAAGGCAAACGTTTAGAACGCAAAATGACCCAACAACAATTAGCTAATCGGATAGGTAAGGAAAGAGCTTATATTGCGAAGTTGGAACAAGGTAAGACCGATCTACAGGTATCAAACTTCATTCAAATAATCAATGCTTTAGGATTGAGCTTTGAAGTAGTTTAATTTAGAAAAGTTCCAATATTACAAAGATATTCCAACTGTAAAGGATGCACGAAAATTGTGTCTATCGGTTTTATTCGGTTTGGTTCAGAATATTAGGTTTAGCCGACACAAAATTTTGTATTGTACCTATGATTATTTTGGAATTGAATATGCGACAAAATAATAATTTAATTTTTTATAAAATTGATCTTCAAATTCTTGTTTAGAAAAATACATATCATTGCTCAACCAATTTTGTAATGTGGTAATCCTGTAATTATGAGACGCAAAAAATGTATATATATCTAGTGGACTGGTATTGTAAAATTCAGATGCGCCCAATCCATGTTCAAAAATGATAACAGGCTGGTATTTTTTAATTGTGTTTGTTGCTCCAAGCAACACATTTAATTCCCCCCCCTCTACATCTATTTTTATCAGATCAATATTATCTGCAATAATATTATCTAATGTATCCATTTCTACCTGTATTTCTTCGATTATTTCAGAATGACTTACATATTGCCTCTTTTTAATCCCACTATAGGCTGGATTTGATTTTACATAATTAAAACTTGTTTTACCCTTTATTTTGCTCAATGCTATTGGGTAAATAGTTGCTTTATTCTTATATTTTCCATTCAAAGCAAGATAAAATTCCGGAATCGGTTCAAATCCAATGTGTCTTCCTCGCGGCGCAAACTTGATAAACCAATCCAGAATCTCTCCTTTATGACAACCGACATCAATGCAATTTGAGTCCGCTGTGCATATTTTTTTTATTATTTTCTTTGTATCTCTATCGTATTTTTGATTCTTCGTAAATGCGATAGGTATTAATTTAATTATCTTTTTCAGCAGAGTTTTCATAATTTAATCATTTTATATAGATAAGAATTTAAGCTACTAAAGTAAGAACTTCCTTGTAATATTAATGTTTTTCCAAATCCCTGTACTAGTAAAAAATCCTAGATTCTTGAATCCTTTTAAAAAAAAAATTTGGTGTACCAAAGCCTCTGTTGGTGAGCGGTCTCGGGATAAGCTAACCGTTCAAATCATTTTCCGGCCAGTTTTTTGATAGCCACTTTGGATTTCCAGGACTTAATCACTTTTTCTCTGGCCATCGCTTCTTGAATAGAATCAAATTCTTCCCTGTGAAAAATCACCCAATCTTTAGTTCTAGAAGTAAATCCTCCATGGTTAGATAGATGTTTCACGAGTCGCTCTTCGACAGCCATAGAAGTAGAACCAATATAAAACCGATCTAAAGCAGCAGAATATAAGATATAGGTAAAGTGAGGCATATTGATGTAGTAAAATCCAGAAATAAAAAAGGGCTTCGATCGTTCGAAACCCTTTAAATTAAGTCGGGGTACCAGGATTCGAACCTGGGACCCCCTGCTCCCAAAGCAGGTACGCTAACCGGACTGCGCTACACCCCGAAACTTTTTCTTTCAATCAGGGCTACACCCCGAAACTTTTTCTTTCAATCAGGGCTACACCCCGAAACACTTTTCTTTCAAACCGGATGAGCCCCCTTTGGACCTCCCCGACGTTTCAGTCGGGATACGCTAACCGGACTGCGCTACACCCCGAAACTGGATGAGCCTTTTTTATGCTACCCCGACCACCCAGATCTACACTCTTTCCCTACCCGACCCTCTTCCGAAACTTTTTCTTTCAATCAGGGCTACACCCCGAGACATTTTTCTTTCAAACTAGATGGAGCACTTTGGACCATCCCGACGTTTCAGTCGGGATACGCTAACCGGACTGCGCTACACCCCGAAAATCTTAGTGCGGTGAGAGAGGGATTCGAACCCTCGGTACAGTTTCCCGTACGACAGTTTAGCAAACTGTTGGTTTCA
>CAZGKN010000105.1:0-10108 GCA_964525915.1 uncultured Saprospiraceae bacterium
AACACCGGGAGTATTTGGTGTCACTGTTACTGATGCCAATGGTTGCACCGGATCGAAAAAGGTTACGGTTACTCAAAATAATGCTTTAGTATTTTCTATCATTGGAGATACAACCGTTTGTAATGGAGGTACAACTGTGCTGGATGCCGGCCCAGGATTCAATACTTATCAATGGTCCACTGGTGACAGTTCCCAGACAATAACTGCTAATAGTAGTGGTCAGTATTCTGTTACCGTCAGTGATGCTGTGGGATGTAGCGGAACAGATGATATTTCTATTACCGTCAGCCCACCGATTAATCTACAAATAAACGGAAGCTCCACCTTTTGTAATGGTAGCAATACTACACTGGATGCGGGGACCGGATTTAGTGTATATAAATGGTCCACTGGTGCAACGACGCAGACAATTACTGTTAATACTTCTGGTACTTATGCTGTTACCGTTACCGATATAAATGGATGTACAGCAAATTCATCATTAGTAGTTACTGAAGGAAGTGCACTTACAATTAATATTTTGGGTGATAATTCATTGTGTGCAGGCGAATCGACTGTACTGGATCCGGGATCTGGATTTGCGACTTATAGCTGGTCCACTGGTGCCAGTACACAGACGATTACAGTGAATACACCGGGTACATATAGTGTCACAGTAAGTGATTCTGGTTCATGTACAGGTTCAGATAATATTACTATTACTGTCTCTGCACCGGTATCAGTGAATATTTCAGGTAATAATATTATTTGTACCCCAGGTACGAGTGTGTTGGATGCGGGACCGGGCTTTTCGTCCTATCTCTGGTCAACTGGTGCCGGTACCCGGACTATTTCTGTTTCAACTGGAGGTAATTATTCTGTAACTGTTACCAATGCCAGTGGATGTACTGCAACAGATGCATTTACAGTTACTCAGAATCCAGCGTTATCACCTTCTATTTCCGGAAGTACCTCCTTCTGTTCCGGAAGTACGACTACACTGGATGCCGGCGGTGGCTTTGCATCCTATCTATGGTCAGATGGAAGTACTACCCAGACAATTACTACAGGGATACCGGGCACCTATACAGTTACAGTCAGTGATGCCAGTGGATGCAATGGTACTGACCAGGTTACAATAACAGAAGGTAATGCGCTCAGTATTCAGATAGCCGGAGATTCATTGATTTGCCAAGCTACCAGTACAACGCTGGATGCGGGAGGTGGATTTTCTTCTTATGTATGGTCCACCGGAGAAAATACACAAACGATAAATGTTTCTACACCTGGTGTTTACACAGTGACAGTTTCTGATGCTTCCGGATGTAGTGGCAGTGATAGTTTTTCGCTCGATATCGCCGCTCCTGTAAGTGCTAATATAGCTGGTAATTTGCAGTTTTGTACCGGAACTTCCACTATCCTGGATGCGGGCGGAGGTTACTCTTCTTATTTATGGAGTAATGGTTCAGTCACCCGGATGATAGTAGTGAACACATCGGGTACTTATAGTGTCACAGTTACCGATGCCAATGGATGTACAGCTAATTCATCCGTAGTTGTTACTGAAGGTAGTGCACTAGCTGTATCAATCAGTGGCGATGCTACCATTTGTCCGACACAACAGACGACACTGGACGCAGGTCCCGGATTTGCCTCATATCTATGGTCTACAGGCGCTATCAGTCAGACGATTACTGTTTCAGCAGGCGCTACTTATGAAGTGACTGTGACTGATGCAAATGGATGTACCGGCTCTGCAAGTATAGTTGTGACTCAATACCCGGATCCTGGACTGGCTATTAGCGGTAGTACGACCTTCTGTACAGGAAATTCTACCACCCTCGATGCCGGTGGTGGCTATTCTTCATACTTATGGTCAAATGGGGCAACTTCACAGACGATTACTACTACTGTACCGGGTGTGTATAGTGTTACTATAACGGATGGCAATAGTTGTCAGGATATAGCTTCTGTTACTATATCAGAGAGTGATTCACTCACTATTAGTATCAGTGGCGATGCGCAGATTTGTTCCGGCCAAACGACTGTTTTGAATGCAGGCAGCGGTTTTGATAATTATTCCTGGTCTGATGGCTCGATTACTTCGACGATTACTGTCAATGCCTCAGGTACGTATTATGTTACAGTCAGTGATAATTCAGGATGTAGTGGTAGAAGTAGTTTTACAGTTAATGTAGTCAATAGTCCGACGATAATCTTCGATCCGGTGGATACGCTTTGTCTTGATGATCCAATTGCGACGCTTACAGCTACCCCTGTTGGAGGAACTTTCTCAGGAACAGGAGTTACCGGAAGTGTATTCAATCCGGCAAATGCCGGTGTTGGTGCCCATACTATTACTTACACATACATATCCGGTCCATGTACAGTGACTGATTCCAAAGACATTTTTGTGAAAGACTGTTCCTGTGCTTCTACTATTTTAGTAAATGCCGGTATTGATCAGATGATTTGTCAAGATAGCACTGTATTACTTTCTGGTTCAGTTAATGGCTCAGCAAATAATACCTGGACTACAAGTGGAACCGGAACGTTTTCAGATATACATGCGGTGAATCCTGCTTATACGCCATCCGCAGCAGATTATTTGGCAGGTTCGGTACACCTATATCTTACCGCGGCTGATCCTGATGGTTCGGGCCCATGTTCCGCGATTGTTGATAGCCTGATCATTCGTTTTGAAAGTGCACCTGTGATCAATACTTTGAGTATCACACAACCGGATTGTAAAAATGTAACAGGTTCTATACAGATATCAACGGTAGCAAACCCGGTTAGATTTTCAATTGATAAGGGAGTTAGTTATTCCAGTAATTCTACATTTACAGGAATCAGACCCGGATTTTATGAATTATGGGCAGAATCTGCCAATGGTTGCCGTACTGTGGATACTTTCACGATTTATCCACCATTAATCTTTAATCCGGATTGGAAGATTCTTTCACCGTCTTGCGCTGATATTGGTACCAATACTTTTGTATTATCTGATGTGAGTCTGGATGTGCCTGTGCAGGTTTATTTGAATAATAACCTCAGTGCTACATTTACTTCATTGCCGGGTCAGATTGACAGCCTTGCTAATGGCACATATTCACTTCGGATTGTTGATGCGAATGGATGCACGAAAGACAGTTCATTTACATTTACCGAAGGAATTAGCCTTGATATTTATATTCAAGACCTTGCAAATATTGATCAGGGACAGTCTATCCAATTGAATCCTACAATCAATGGAACCTATGCTACGATAATATGGACGCCAGCTACTTCATTGAGTTGTGCAGACTGTCCGAATCCTGTTGCTACTCCGGATAGTACAATAACTTATTTTGTACGGGTTAACAGTAAGGAGGGTTGTGAGGACATGGATTCTATCACAATATTTGTAAAACCGAGTGTTAAGATTTACGTGCCGAATGTATTCAGTCCGAATCGGGATGGTGTCAACGATGTGTTTAATGTAAATACTGAAGATAACAGGATTGTTGTCAAACAAATGGAAATTTATAACCGTTGGGGTGATCATATATTTACTAAGACTGGATTTAAACCGAATTCAGATCAGGGCTGGGATGGCTCCTTCAAAGGGAAGTTATTGACACCGGATGTGTATGTTTATTATATCATCCTATCTTTACCAGACGGGACAGAAAAACTACTGAAGGGAAGTATTACGCTGATTAAATAATTGGTTCATGTTTATTACACTGACTGATGCTCATTCTATGATAATGTTTGCTGAAAGTAATAGTTCTTGTGTATAATCATTATATTTGAAAAGAAATTAGTTCACTTGCGAAGTATTATTTTGTTTTTCTGTTTATTTTTCATGCTAAGTTGTGAGAATGATATTAATGATATAAACAGGATTTATGCATCTCAGTCTTCAAATATTGAGATAATAACTGGTGTCGAAATACTTTATAGTGATTCAGCTCGTTTAAAAGTGCGTATTACCGGAGATTCACTGAAAAGATATCAGACTCCGCCTGAATTAAAGGATGTCTTTACGCATGGAGTGAAGTTTGAGTTTTTCGATGAAAATGGCCGGTTGAGTAGTACATTAACGGCAAAAAAAGCTGAAAGAAATTATCAACGCCAACAGGTAATCTGCACTGATTCAGTTACCTTTAAAGGGGCAAAAGGTGAAGAGATTTTTACAAATGAGTTAATCTGGGATGAAGCAAAGGAATTGATTTATACCGATAAATTTGTCCGGCTTTCCCGGCCCAATGAAGTGGTTTATTCGTATGGATTTAAATCTGATCAAAAACTGGAGAAATATGAGTTAACTGCTGTAAGTGGAGTATTGGATGGAAAAGAATTACAAAAAAATAAGTAAAATAATTAGGTAAAGAAATGGCACAGTCTAATGATCCAAACTATTTGGATTTATTTGAATTTAATAGAAATTGGGCAGATCAATATCGCAGAATTAGTAAAGAGCGTATGGCTTCAGCACGTCATCCGGAAATTCTGTATATAGGCTGTTGTGATAACCTGATCCCTGTCAGTGAGTTGATGGGAATCGATCCTACAAAAGTGATTATACACCGTAATATTGCGAATCTGGTAATTGCCATCGATCCTAATGTAATGTCGGTAATCCATTATGCAGTCGATCACCTTAAGGTAAAACGAATTATTGTTTGTGGTCACCATAATTGTGGCTGTATTAAAACGGCTATGAAACCACAAGATTATGGTTCACTGAATTCATGGTTGAAGTCCGTGCGTGATGTGTATCGCGATCATAAAGATGAATTGAACGCTATCAGTGATGAAGTCAGAAGATTAGACAGATTGGCAGAACTGAGTGTACTTGATCAATGCCAAAATGCAGCGCGTATAGCAGTAGTCCAGAATAACTACATTGATAGCGGATATCCTACTGTCCATGGATGGATATTTGACCCTGAGACCGGAATGTTAAATGATTTGAATTTTGATTTTAAAGGAACAATTGATTCTGTTCAACAGATTTATAATTTGTCCAGCGAATCATTTTTCGATGCAGAAGGTGATGAAGTAAACTAATCAGATAATTCGCATCAACCAAAAAGTGTCCAGTGGTTTAACCCAGTTCGACTTCAATTCATCCAATGTTGATACTGTATTGTCAAAAAATAGTGTAGAAGATGTGATTTGTCCATTATTGAGTGCATTTTTAATTTCTTCTTGCCGGATCAGATGTAAAGATTTATTATCATCCAGGTATTGAAATACTTTTCTCCCCATAAAATCTGTTGAATATTTCAGACCGAGTGTCTGCATAAATCGATGCATACTGTCAATCGAACAACCACTGGCGGTATAAGCTGCATTATCTACTGCCATCACCGGGAAATATTCATAGAGCAGAATCCCGGTTGCTGACAGGCTATTTCCATGACTGACCCATTGTATAGAGAATTCACTTAATTCATCCTGAATTGAAACAACTTCTGATTGGTTCAATTTACGATCCGGTGTGAATATCCAAACTTTACTATCTGAACTAAGTTGGATTTGATTAGCCTGTGTGTTCATTTTTTACATATTTAATCCACCACAGACGTTAATAACCTGACCTGTAATGTAAGTGGAGAGGTCACTGGCTAAAAATAATGCGGCTTTTGCAACTTCACCGGATTCACCAAATCGCTTCATGGGGATTTCATTAAGAAATGTACTCTTGGTTTGTTCATCCAGTTTGTGTGTCATCTCGGTGCTGATAAAACCCGGGGCTATGGCATTAAATCGGATATTTTTTCCACCTAATTCTTTGGATAATGATTTTGTGAAGCCAATCAGACCGGCTTTTGATGCTGCATAATTTGCCTGACCTGCATTTCCACTTACACCTACTACACTGGACATGTTTATCACAGAGCCACCCGTACGTAGCATTGGTTTGATAGCAAACTTTGTCAGATTAAATGCTGATTTTAAATTCGTATTGATTACATCATCCCACATCTGTTCGTTCATCCGAAGCAATAATCCATCACGGGTAATACCTGCATTATTTATAAGCACATCAAGTCCACCAAAATCTGATAAAACCGTTGTGATCAGATCTTCTGCTGCTTTGGTGTCAGCTGCATCTGACTGATACGCTTTGATGGTGGTGATGCTTTTCCACCGATCGACAATTTGATTTGCTTCATTAGCTGAAGACTTATAGGTAAATGCTATTTTAGCACCATTCTCTGCAAACAGATCGATAATAGCTGCACCAATTCCACGTGAACCGCCTGTAATTAAAACTGTTTTGTCTTTCAATAAATCCATGGCTATTTTATTATAAGCTTTGTCGAATAGGGTACTAAAGAATCTGTTGATTGTACTTTTATTACATAAATACCGGGAAATAAGTTTACATTAAAGTTCAGATTTTCCGGATTTCGTGCTGTAAATACTTTCTTTCCCTGGCTATCATAGATTTCTACACCTGTTATTCGGGTAATATCCGGGCAAGATAAGGTAAATGCCCCGTCGGTGGGATTGGGTGATGCAGTTAGCTTTTGATTTTGGTAAGAAAGATGACTTCGTGCACTATTGTTTACTTCAGCAGATTGAGATTCCAATACTTCTTTTGTGCCACTATTTTGTATAAATGCGATGTATTTATATTTGGAAAATCCCTGTGAGAAATCCGCATTTGATACGAAAGACAAATTGAATTGAGTGCCCGCCTTTGTATTAGCAGGTATAACCACCAGGTTACCCTCATTTGAACTGATGAATCCTCTGAATACATCAAAATGTTTTTCTTCCTGATTAGGTGTTTTTTTGTCAATTTCCTTTTCGATGACAGCAACATACATATTCAGACTGAGTGATTCGGTGATATCATGTAGCGTAGTGAGTGTCAGGGCTACTTCTGACGAACTATTTTTTGTAAAAACTAAAGAATAATCCGGTTGTTTATCCGCAGCTACCATATAGTTCATATCCGTCGGAAGTGGACCATTGCCCATTTTTCCGTCTATTAATGCACTAGGAGTCCCGACGATATCGTAAAAATTCATTCTGGCATCACTGCCTGCTTTACTTGCCTGATAGAATTCACATTGTGCGTAGGGAATTGGAACATAATAGGAGATATGATTAATCTTAGATCTGTATTTATCTAACTTTCGATAATAATAGACGTTCCCATCTGCACACAAAGGGCACCAGGAATTCGTGAAGTGCTCTACAAGCGGTGTATGAGTCTGGGCTATACTGGAGTTACAAGAAAGGAATACGATGAAAAAAGAAAAGAATAGGGGCAGAATGGGACGCATTAAGATTTTTTTTAAGAATTTTACGCAAAATTATATAAGATTTAAGAATTAGCGCATATTGTATAGCGAAACTTATTATAAATCTTAATATCACTGATAAAACAATATAAAAATGGATTTACATTTTCCTGACTTTACTGACCCCAATGTATTGATTAGTTTGCTTACCCTGACATTCCTGGAGATAGTCCTTGGGGTGGATAATATTATTTTTATTTCGCTCATTTCTGGTAAGATACAGGAGAATCAGAGATCGCGTGTAGTGAATATTGGTTTGATATTGGCGATGCTGATGCGGATATTGTTACTCTTCGGTATAAGTGTTTTGATTGCTATGAAAGAGCCCTGGTTTACTATTGATTGGGGTTTTGTGACCGGCTCTTTTAATGGTCAAAGCGTGATTTTAATTCTAGGTGGAATATTTCTGTTGTACAAAAGCACATCAGAGATTCATCATAAACTGGAAGGGGACGATCCTGAGAGTATGAAAGCCGGAACTAAGCATCTCACTTTTGGTGCTGCCATCATTCAGATCACATTGATAAATATCGTATTCAGCTTTGATTCAATATTAACTGCAGTGGGAATGACCAGTGGCCTTTTTGGCGCATTGATGCTGATGATAATCGCAGTAGTGATTTCTGTTTTGATTATGATGCTTTTCGCTACTCCTGTTTCACGTTTTGTCAATGAACATCCAACAATCCAAATGTTGGGTCTTGCTTTTTTGATTTTAATTGGCTTCATGTTGATTCTGGAAGGAGCACACTTGTCTCATGTGGTGATTGGCACCAATGAGGTTGGTGATGTGCCTAAGGGTTATTTGTATTTTGCAATCGCATTTTCGCTTTTAGTTGAATTTTTAAACATGAAAATAAGAAAGAAACAGAAACCTGTACAGTTTCATGGAGCACAGGAAGAAGCAATAAAGGAAGGTATTTTACCTGGGAATGAGTTGGGCCCGGATACTACGAATAAATCAACAGAGAAATGAACTTAGTACTAAATAAAAACCTGGTATTTTTTGATGTTGAGACCACCGGACTCAATGTTATCAGAGATCGGATAATTCAGATAGGTATAATTCGTATTAATCATAAAGATTATTCCAGAGATACCTATTATCAATTAATTAATCCCGGACCAGTTTTCATAAGTGAAGAAGCTGCACTGGTACACGGGATCTCGAATGAAATGGTGCGGAATAAACCCGTGTTTTCTAAACTAGCGCAGGAGATATTTGACTTTATCGGTGATGCTGATCTGGGTGGGTATAATTCGAATCGTTTTGATGTACCGATTCTGATGGAAGAATTTGCGCGTGCAGGCCTGAACTTTTCAATGGAAAAGCGTCGAACTATTGATGTACAGCAAATATTTTACAAAATGGAACCACGTACACTAAAGGCAGCCTACCGGTTTTATTGTAATTCAGAATTGCAGGATGCGCACGATGCATTGGCCGATGTACAAGCGACAATCGATGTTTTTGAAAGTCAGCTTGATTATTACGAAGGTAAAGATATGGTCGATGATGATGGAAATATTGTGACTAACCCCGTAGTAAGAGATCTGGATGAACTCCATAAATTTACTACCAACTTAAATACCCTTGATGCGACACAACGACTCAAGTACAATGCCGATGGGGTTGTTGTTTTCAATTTTGGCAAATTTCTGAATCAGCCGGTGGAAGAGGTTTTTATAAAAGAAAAAGGCTATTACAGTTGGATGATGTCGATGGAGTTTTCACAACAAGTGAAGGAGATCATTACAAAAATATGGGAGAAACTAAAGGCAAGATGAAACCTTTATTTTTTAAAGAAGCATTACTATCCTCATTGATTTTACTTATCGTGAGCTGTGGTAAACAAAATGAGGGCTGTACGGATCCTGCAGCGCGTAATTTTGATGTTTCAGCGGACAAGGATTGTTGTTGTGAGTATCCCCAATTCCAGTTACAATATCTATTTAAGAAGGGTGTGAATTTGCTTAAAAGCGGTCAGACTGGTGATACATTGACAGATGCCGGAGGACATTTATTTACAGTAGTATCAGCAAAATTTCTTTTTTCAGATTTCATTTTTTTATCAGATGCTCAATCCTACCTTTTTGATAAGCGCCTCTGGGTTTTTCCTAAAGGGAAGGCTGATTCATTATTGACAGTTGATGATTATATCACACCTTCATTTGGCATTGAAACATTCAATACATTTACTTATAAAATACCTCCGGTATTGACAGGTATGCGATTTAAAATCGGTGTTTCTGATAGTGCATTAATTTTTGATCCATACCGGATCCGGAATGTCAATCATCCGCTTTATCCGATTAAAGATGGTTTCTTTGATACAGCAAATAATACCTACAATGCAGGAATGATTGAAATTTATTTCCCAACCGATTCAATTTTCAGGAAATTTCCCATACCTATCCCAGCAACAAGAGATATATCATATTCGTTTGATAAATTAAAGTTGAAGGAAGGTTTCAATACTTTGCTTGCTTTAAATTTTAAAATAGATAAATTATTTGACCAAATTGATTGGATTAAAATGGATAGTACATCTATAGTGAGTCAACTATCTGTTAATCTTAATAAAGCATTAGAATAAAAGGCTATATTTGTCCTAAATATATTAATACTATTTTTATAAATAAATATCAATGAAACAGTTATTCTTAGTTGTCTTTGCAGCATTATTATTTACTCAATGTGATAAAGAGAAAAAGCCGACTACCGGTGATGTGAAGATTAATTTTACCTCCTCCTTTGATCAGGATCCATTGGTATTTAATAAAGTGTATGAGTATCTGCCACAGCGTTTTATTCAATA
>CAZGKN010000106.1:0-10044 GCA_964525915.1 uncultured Saprospiraceae bacterium
AAATTATTATGAATTTAGATGCAGTGAAAGTTTACAGCTTCAACCATGTTTAATTCAATAGTTCAAAATTGCACAATTTCTCAATTTTAGAATTACTTTAATTGTGAAAATCATTTTAAAATACAAGCGAGACAAGATGAAGATTATTATATACTAAAAAGAGATTTAGCTTAGTTCAAAGTATTAACCAAATAGACCAAACAAGTTCAATGAGAATCGGAAGACAAAGATTAGCCATTAATATTTGCCCATCGTGCTCAATGAAATTACCTACCTTTGAATAATACTCGTCCGAATCTATGCCATACCAATTTGCTGAGATAATCCTCCCGCTTCCTATCAGAAGTACATTTACTTTTACTATTCCGGCAGATTTGCCTGAGTTAGCAGTGGGTCATCGGGTTGAAGTTCAGTTTGGCCCCAAAAAACGCTATACCGGCATTGTTTTCCGAATGCATAATGAAACACCCGAAGTCGGCTTCAAAATCAAACCGATTATTTCACTACTGGATGACAAACCTGTCGTGACATCAGTGCAGTTGGAACTCTGGCAACAGATGTGTGACTATTATCTCTGTACGCTGGGCGATGTAATGAATGTAGCCTTACCAGCAGGGATTAAACTCAGTAGTGAGACCATTTTTCTCTACAACAACCAGTTGAAAGCTATGCCTGATCTCGCCGGTGATGCAGCTATAGTAGCTGAAGCGCTACAGAACAGACAGGAGATGACCTACAATGAGGTTCAGAGTTTATTGGGCAAGAATTCAATTCAGACTACGATCAATGCTTTGTTGAGTGAAAAAGTTTTGCTCATCAAGGAAGAGCTGAAAGAAGTGTATAAACCACGAACCCAACTTTTTGTAGAGCCGCTATTTAGCGAGGATAAGTCAGAGCTGGATGCTGTATTTGAAAAAGTGAAAAGAGCGCCCAGACAGGCAGAGATCATTCTTGTACTCTTGCATTGGATGCAACAAGGCTTACTCATTTCCACACAAATGGTGAATGAACGCTTACCAAATAGTACACCCACACTTCGTGTCATGGAACAGAAACAGTTGCTCCGACTGGTGGAGAGGCAGGTATCACGGGTAGATACGCAGGAGGAATGGGAGACACATACACTGCGCCTGTCTGATGCGCAGGAAAATGCATATACCGCAGTTAAAACTGCAATGACAGAAAAACAAGTAACATTATTGCATGGAGTGACGGGTTCTGGCAAGACGCTCATTTACATCCAGTTGATCGAGGAAGTTATTGCAGCTGGTGGACAGGTTTTATATATGGTCCCTGAAATAGCACTGACAACACAGTTGGTTCGCAGGGTACAGAAATATTTCGGTGAGAAAGCAGGAGTTTACCATTCAAACGTAGATAATAATTATAAAGTAGAGCTTTGGCAATCCGTACTCCAGGGAAAGTCACTTGTGATCAGTGCAAGGTCTGGTATTTTTCTGCCCTTTAATCAGTTGCAACTTATCATTATCGATGAAGAACATGAATACAGTTATAAGCAAAATGAACCTGCGCCGCGCTATCATGCCCGTGAGACGGCTATTCTGCTGGGGGGTATTACGGGGTGTAAGATCTTACTGGGCTCTGCCACACCATCACTCGAATCGTATTTCAATGCAAAGCAGGGCAGATATGGTTTAGTCGAACTGACAGAACGCTATGGTGAGAGTAAGCTTCCACAGATTAAATTGATTGATCGGCGATTAATTGAACATCGTAAAGGCCAATCCAGCCATTTTTCACCTTCACTCATCCAGGAGATAATGCTGACCCTCGCTAATCAGAAACAAGTGATCATCTTCCAGAATCGACGAGGCTTTTCTCCGGTACTTACCTGCAATCTGTGTGGCTGGACTAAACGATGCATCAACTGTGATGTTACTATGCCGTATCACAAGTACAATCACAGCTTCATGTGTCATTACTGCGGTTGGAGCGATCCTGCTGATCCGGCTTGTCCGGCTTGCGGTAACATTGAACTCAGCCATATCGGGTTTGGTACAGAGAAGGTCGAAGAGGAATTGAAAATACTCTTTCCCGAAGCTGAGATAGCACGGATGGATCTGGATACTGTAAAAGGTAAACGGGCACTTGCAGATATGATTTACCGACTGGAATCCGGGCAGATTGATATTCTCGTAGGTACACAATTAGTGAGTAAAGGGCTCGATTTCGAAGGTGTAGAATTAGTTGGCATCGTAAGCGCTGACCAATTAGCCCGTTATCCTGACTTCCGTACCTCTGAAAGGGCTTTTCAGATGATGGTACAGGTGAGTGGGCGGAGTGGCAGAGCCTCTGAGAGTGGAAAAGTGCTCATTCAATATGAGAAGATCGACCCGGCATTGTTGCAGCAGATCAGTTTGGTGGATTATCAATCCTTCTATCAGCGTACAATCGAGGAGCGATACCGGTTTAAATACCCACCCTATTGTAAATTGATCCGGATTACATTCAGGCATAAAAAAGTAGAAATCTGTAGTGCTGCTGCACTTAATTATGTAACGCTATTGAAAGAAAAATGGGGTAGCCGGATTATAGGGCCCGCACCTGGACTCATTGCTCGTATCCGCAACTATTTTATTTATGAAGTCCTGATTAAAGTAGAACGAAAGAAACTTATCCTGTCAGAACTAAAGGCTGATACCAAAGCATCAATGGAAACCATCAGGATCAACAAAGATTACAAAAGCATTGATATCCGGATTGACGTAGATCCCGTGTAAATCTTTCGCTGAGTTCAGATCTCAGTCAATTAAAGAATGATGAAATAAAAAAGGTGCGAAGATTCTCCGCACCTTTCTTTAATTACTAAATGTATATTATTTAATTACATTCAATTTGGTAGTAGAAATACCGGCATTTGTTCTGATTTGTACAGTATAAATACCGGAAGAAATGCTTTCCAATGGCAGATTCAGACTCACTGAACCTTGCATTGTTCCTGCATTATTGTTATAAACTGTCTTACCTGTCATATCAATCAGTGTAACCTGTACCGGAGTGCTGTTTGGTAGTGTCATATTTACTTTGGCACTACCTGTAGCCGGATTAGGGAATACAGTCAGATCAGAAGAAGCAATCACCTGCTCTTTATTTTTCAATACATAGCCGGCTGCAACTGCATCTTTAATTGATGAATAATTTACGTTTGATACTTTGTTTTCATTATTCAATAATGCAGCTACGATTAGTAAATTATCTCTGTTCCAGGTTTTAGTCAGGTTGATTGAAAAATTAACTGCTGTAGAATCACCTGCCTCGAATGCTTTCAGATCTTTGTACACATTGAAGGTGCGACCAACGTGGTCATACTTCATCTGTGCTGCAGGAACAGGGTTTGGTAGCGTTTCGAATCCGCCCATCACACCCTGGCTTCCGCCAGAATAGTAGTTGGTCTGATTATATCCGGCAGCTGTGCCTTTTACATTGTCTTCTGTAAGTGTCAGGAACAGATCAAATCCTGCATCTACTGATTTGAGGAAGTTTAATTTTACAGAAACATCCAGTTTGTTTGCTGCAGAATCCAGTGCAACAGCACCCAGAGTGATAATTGCATCCGGATCTACTTTCAGATATTTAAGGCCGGTAGCGACCCCTGCAGTAGGATCTACCAGATCAGTACGATCAACAATCACAGAAGGATATCCGGAGAAGCCTGGAAATGCACCCATAAAATTATCATAAGCAGCCAGGGTCATCGGATCACCATTGTGTACAGCTACAGGTACGATATAATCAGGATATACATCTTTCATAAATGCCAGTGATACTGTTCCTCTCGGGCACCAGCCACACCACGTTCCGGTAGCTTCTTCTACGAGAAACTTACGATGAGGAACTGGCAGGACAGCCTCTAACTGGCCACTGATACTGTTATTACATGTAAAATTATCATCCGCACCATTTACTTGAAGTAAGGTAACCTGCATATCGTTTTTACCATCAGCCAGTATGATCTCATTATCGAGATTTAATACTTTGGATTTATTTGGTGGCAATGTAAGCGCTAAAGTATCCTGTACTGAAAAATTACCGGATTCTACTTTGTACACGATTTGTCTGATGGTATCTGTACCGGCATTATAGATAGTAAATGATGGTTTTACAGCCTCACCAGCGATCTGACGACCAGAGAATGTAGCATCGACCAAACCAGCTTCATTTGCTCCTAAGGCAGGAGAATCAGCAGTATAAGTATATTGCATATCATCGATATAGTATTTAGAACCTACATTTGCATAAAAGTCGATTGCTGCAACTGCAGTACTCACACTCCTGAATACACCGGCGCATACACCATTGATATACATACTCCACATGTTTCTGCTAATATCAATTTTCAGGTTGATATCAGCCCATTCACCGATAGGGAATTGCAAAATATTATTGCTCCATCCACCAGAATTTACGTTAAACGTACCGTCAGGTAGGATCAGGATGTCCATAGCAAATGTGCCAGGGGCCGGATTAGATTGAAAGTTCCAATATGCATTGGCACCAGCTTCAATAAATAATTTCCAGCTGATATCCATGTAGCCTTTGGATCTTTTACCACCCAGTTTGAACAGTGCGTCTGTCGGACCACCGTTTGGATTGGTGTTATTGATAAAAATACACTTGGTTCCACTGACCGCTTTCGCATCCGAAACCTGTACATCCTCATCACCGCCGGGTGCATTTGACCAGGTTGACCAGTTAGCAGGGGCTACTACACCCATGTAATCACCTACATTGTAAGATTCGAAATCCTCAGAATACGTGTCCTGAGCATTCAGACCTACCCATGTAGCAAGTAAGGAAAGAAATAAAAAAAGTCTAATTTTTTTCATGAAATATTAAAATTTTTATTTGAAATGAAACGAGCGCGCAAGATACGTCTTTCCATGATATATGTCAAATAAAAATTGAAGCGTTAACTTTTTAAAACTAATTTTATTTTGCTGAAGTTCATTTGAGCAAAATCTGTTGTAAGCATTGTGCACAAATCGATAGATATTAGCGAAAATCAAAGTCCGGGCCAGTCTGTGCAATGCTCAAACCCAAAGTTCTGTATTCTTAAATGCGAAAATTTGTTTTCACAAATTTTGAAGAATGATTTTGCTTTGCCGGGTAATTTGAGTACATATTATAAATATATTTAATACTAAAAAAATATATATGTCTTTCAATGAATTAGGTGAAAGATTAATTTATATTACTAATTTTAATTATATTTAAAATAAATATATTTTGTCACTTGCTTGGAGTTATTCACTTTAGAGAAATAGTTATTCACATATTTATGCACAATGGAACTCTACTTACTAACATCGTCGTTATATTATAAATTCGGACAATATATGAGGCTGAGTTAATTTTTAGTAAACTTGTGCTTCGTTTCATACCATACAAATTCAGTTCAGATGTCATTGCAGAAAAAATCATTTCCAAAGAGTCAGGATAATTTAAGACCACTTAATAACTCATTGGATGCCAGCGCTTTATACAATGGAAAGATTATTCCGCAAGCGACGCAGATCGAAGCTTCAGTACTGGGAGCGGTAATGCTGGATAAGAATGCAATGTCTGAAATCCTGGATGTATTGAATCCATCGATGTTTTATCTACCTGCACATGAGCGTATTTTTCAGGCGATGATGAGCATTTTCAACAAGACACAGCCGATTGACTTATTAACAGTACATGAGGAGTTGAAAAAGTCAGGTGATATCGAGATGATTGGCGGACCGGCGTATCTGGCCGAGCTGACTTCAACCGTGGGAAGTAGTCAGAACATAGAAATGCACGCACGTATCATAGCACAGAAATATATCCAGCGGGAGTTGATTCGTGTCAGTAATGAGATTATCAGGGAAAGCTACGAAGACACAAAAGATGTGTTTGATTTGCTGGATATGGCTGAGCAGGAGTTATTTGGTATCACAGACAATAACTTGCGCCGTAGTTACGCAGCCTTCTCTGATTTGGCGGCTCAGGTCAGCAGACAGTTAGAGGAAGTACGAAATAAGTCAAATAAGTTTACCGGAGTTCCTTCCGGATTCAGTTCGCTGGATAAGTTGACCTCTGGTTGGCAGAGTTCGGACTTTATCATTATAGCTGCCCGGCCTTCGGTGGGTAAGACAGCTTTCGTGCTGTCAATGGCGCTGAACGCAGCCAAGCAGGGCTACCCGGTAGCTGTTTTCTCACTGGAAATGTCCACGCTACAGATGGCTCAACGTGTGATATCTATAGAGTCGCAGATCTCAGGTACCAATATCCGGGATGGTAACCTGACTGATGATGAGATGAAGCGCCTTCACTATACATTGCAGAAAGATGCAGACCTGAAACTATTTATCGATGATACGCCCCAATTGAACATCTTTGAACTCAGGGCAAAGTGTCGTCGGTTAAAGATGCAGCATGATATAAAAATGGTGGTAGTCGATTATCTCCAGTTGATGACAGCCGGTGGTGATTCGAAGGCTAAAGGTACCCGTGATCTCGAAGTCGGTGCTATATCACGTGCCATGAAAAGTATAGCCAAAGAGCTGAATATTCCGGTCATTGCTTTATCACAGCTCAATCGTTCAATCGAAGGCAGAAAAGGTGATAAAAGGCCACAGCTGTCTGACTTGCGGGAATCCGGTTCCATCGAGCAGGATGCAGATATCGTGGGTTTTATCTACAGACCGGATATGTCAAACCTGGATGACTCAGGCGAATTAAATAAAGGGCCTATAGTTCCGGCTGAGTTGATGATTTCGAAACATAGAAATGGTGCATTGGCCAATATCAAGCTGGAGTTTATAAAGCAATATGCACACTATGTGGAAGCAGTCGATCCGATTAATCCATTCAATACCGGACTGAGTTCAGATACATTCAAAGCAAAAGATAATGGCGGTCAGATCATTAAGAAACCTTCCCGGGCAAATGACAGTGATGATGAGATTATTGACATTCCATTTATCGATGATTAAGGTGATGTGATTAGATGATGGAGTTTAATCAACTTGGTAATTGTTCAAATACCTTTATTTCTTAAAGTTTCTTAAAATATAGTAATATATTTTAGAGTTTCCATATCAGAGAAGGGACATTATTATGTTTATGAAAGCCTTCTGGTCGCGTAACATATTTATTTTTATAGTAATTATAGAACAAGAGTTTAAATATTATCTACGAGATGAAGGAATGGAAGCGAATCCTAAGTTTTTCAATCATATCTCTAAAAACTCCCCGATGCTAATATTTGCTTGTTTCAAAATTGCTTTTAGGGTACCCTCTGGCATATCTCCTGAATGATTAGGAATGGTAGTGTATTTTTTAGTCTTAATACTATACCAAATCTCGTGACTACCAGCAGCTTGCCTGTGAAAATCAAAACCTAATTTCTTTAATCGTTTTGTGACTTCCCTATAACTAAAACCCGATAATCGACCCATTTATAGTCCAATTACTAGAGGGTAATCAAACTCATCGCCTAAATTTTTTATTTGACTTTGTTGATCTGATTGAGAATCTAGTAATTTCTTAATAATATCCCTTGCTATTTCTAATGTTTCAGTAATAGTTCTTCCCTGTGCAACTAATCCTTGTACTTCTTCAGATGTTGCCAGATAATAGCCTTCAGGCAATTTTTCGATGTGTATTTGAATTGTTCCTTCCATTAGATACTTAATTAATACAAAAATAGAACATTTTATTGCATTATATCTAATGTTACTACTCCCCTGGCAGCTTTATTTAGTTTTTTATATTGCATGGTCAACATTTTTCTATATAAATATCGAATTTGTCCAACAGGCCTGCAACTCCGGAGAGTGCGAACTTTGCTTTTTTGATTTTATTTAATTCCGGTTCAATTGAATAATTGTATGCAGTGCGAAAATCAGCTTTTTCAAGTATGCTGTGGTCAAAAATAGCATGCGCCAGATTGCAGTTATCAAAAACTGAACCTGTCAGATCGGCTTCAGTAAAGTCAGTCTCCTGTAATTGAGAATTTTTGAAAATGGTCTTTTTAATTTTTGCTCTGTAAAACGACGAATGATTGAGTTGGCAACCAACGAACGAGAAAGAAAGTCCAAATTCATTGCAGGTATCAAAGCGGAGACCCAACATTTTGCAATCTATGAATTCTACATCTCTAAAAGTTGTCTTATAGAGTTTTGCCAGACTCAAATTACAACTATCAAATATGCAGTCTATAAACTTAAAATTTGACAGGTCATTGTCTGCGAAACTACAGCTATTGAAAATACAGTTTTCATATTCGCCTTGGGTCAGCAGATCGTCTTTATCAAAATTTCTGTCTTGTGTTATGTTTTGCCCCATTTTCAGATTAACTATTCAGTATGGTATTTTGCAATGTTTGTCACTGACAGTTAAATGCACTCCGGGGCAGAAAGTTAACATAAATGCAAAAGAGAAGGATGAAAAAATGAATTTACTACTGTCCATCTCTCTATTGCCAGGATGCCGGGTGTAGTGTCTTTTTCTGTTTTAAATATTCTATAATCTGCTCTGTCGTCTTACCCTTTAATTCGTTACTAATATTTTCACGAATCGTGCGAAGTTCCTTTAGAATTGATTTTTCTTTCATTACAGTCTTATTGACAAGTCCAGATGTCCTCCTAGACCAAGTTCAACTATCTTTTGAAGCGTCGAAATTCGTGCTTCTTTGATGTTGTTCTCAATTTTTGAAATATAGGATTTTGTTGTGCCAACTTTGTCTGCAAGTTCTTCTTGTGTCAAGCCTTTTTCAAGTCTTGCTTGTTGAAGTAATACTCCGATTTTAAAACTTTCGTAACCAGCATCCAATTTGTCTCGTTTTTTTATTCCGCGCTTACCATAATTTCTTTCTTTAAAATCTTCAAGTGTCATTAAGTTTTTATTTTTCATTTTCGTACTCTGCTTTTATTTTAAGTGCCATTACAATTTCCTTCTTAGGTGTCTTTTGAGTTTTCTTTTGAAACCCGTTTGCCAAGACAACTAATTGCCCTTGGTCAAAAAAAACAGAAAATACGGAAAATATCACTTCCTGACTGGACTCTGATTTCGTAAAGCCCTTCCGTATTCTCTATGTGTTTCAGATACGTCTCAGGAACACTCTCCAAGTCTTCTATCAAGTCAAATGTCCAAACGATTTTTGCTTTTACCTTCTTGTTTTGTCTATCAAAAAATGTTTGAAAATAATCTTTGTAAAAATTGATATTTCTATATTTCTGTTTTTCGTTCACTTACAAATATATAAAAGTTTCACCTTAGTGCAACATTTGTATTTCAGTTTTAAGATTGTTTACTCAAAGTAACGAGGGTACACCTCTATGGAGGAGTACTATCAACAAATCTGGTCAAGTTAACGAACCGCCGTATATGCAAGAGAGAAAATTGATTGGGAATCAATTTTCGAAGATTGGGAGTGAAGCTCGGTATGTAAGGTGGACCCGATTGGTATCGGGATAAATAGTGAGAGGCGCACTCTGTTTCAGTTTGGGAGCGGAGCCGCCTACTCGATTGGCAGCTGGTGTTTTTTTATCCGTTTATCACTTTTATGTTTATACAGTTTGGTAAATTTCTAATTTTAGTCCAATATTCTTCTCTTATATCATCGTCAATATAAATTGGTAGTCTTTCTCCATAAAGCCTGTCAGCACCATTCTTTTTGCAACCTGAAATCCAATAATATTCTCCTGTTTCTGTGTCAAAATAATTTGCTTTAAATCCTTGTCCACTTAAAGTCTGAAAAGTCCTGCCGTTGTAATGTATAGATTTTCCTGTTTTGGAAAAAGTTACTCGCCCAATTCTAGCATCTCCGGTAAGTGTATTCTCTCCACTTTTACTTTCTATATACATTATTCTTGTTCGCATTGTCTAAAAAAATATTTATTCATTCTATCAAAAAATAGTTTGTCTGTGATTGGAAATTTTGAACTCAAAATAGAGTCAATTCCACACTTTGGGCAAATTGCAGTTTCGCCAATTTTTTCTTCTATCCATTCGTCAATTTCACTTGGCAAAAATGTTTGTTTACAATAAAAACAT
>CAZGKN010000107.1:0-10026 GCA_964525915.1 uncultured Saprospiraceae bacterium
CAAAGTCGGATTCAAATATCGATCTGTGGGGGGTGAAAATGTAATTACTCTAGGTAATATCACCGGCTTTCCAGCAAAAAAGTACCGAAGATTTGATCCAATTGGTTATAGGGTTTCTACTGCCTGGGCTAAATATTTCTCGTATTATTCATTAGACTCGCTTAGTATAAAGGGGACATGTAATCAAGATAAAAACGAACTGCCTGTTAGCATTGATACAATTTATTTGAGTTATGACATAGATAAAGTTGAACCAATGAATTTAAATTCAATGCTTGATTATAATTTTTCTCATGCCTCGGAAATCCAAATCTATTGTCAGGCAGATACAACGGGGACAGACACCTATAATGAAAATCTAAGTCAGAACCGAATTGAATTTATTTACAGTAAAATACAAGAGAGACTTTCGGACGACATGAAGAAAATTCCAATACGTAAATATTCATTTGGCGAAAGAGAGAATGTTTATCTTCCAATGAATAGACGAGAAGCAATGGTAGTAGTCAAGCGAGCTAAGGAAGAATAGGTAGAACTGAATTATCACCATTTACGGGTATTAGGCTACACTTTAAAACTAAATCAATCTCAGGCTTTTGCTTTTATGAATATCCATGATTGGCAATATATTTTGCAGATTCGCACATTTGCACATTTGCAAAATTTTAAGTATCAGTATTACAACTTTGTTAAGTTTAGGTTTACCGACAAGTGGGCTCGGGCTTCGTGGCTGACGTGGTTTTTCAGCAATAATCTGCGTTTTTTTTCTCTCGCTGACCTCGCTGACTACCGTGATTTTATCATCAGTGTGCAATGAGGTGTTCCATTCAGCGGTAATCTGCGGGATTTATTCTCGCTGATCTCGCAGAAAACAAAAAAGAATTCCTGTAACCTTTTACAACACTATATAGTGCTTTCATGAAAGCCCATGCCTCGCAATGATTTTGCAGTTTCGCAGATTTGCGAATTCGCACATTTGCAGATTTGCGGATTTGCCTTTGAAATACAATGGCCTTTCAATCTCTGATTGCAGTCAAAATGAAAATGGAATAATTAGTACACTTAAAAAAGGATGTTTGGATTTAGTTTTCTACTATTAGTTTTCTCCGATCTGCCACTTCCGTTTTGTTTCCTAAACCAATTCTTTACTTTTGCAGGGAATGAACCGGATAAAGTTACAGCCGACTGTAGATCAAAGAATCTCAATGTTGCACTCACTGCAGGAATCCTTGTTAAATGACGCAGCGCATTGGGAACCATTTATCGAAAAAGCTTACACTCAAAACCAATGGTTCACTCCTGAGAATTGCCGGCAGGCATTGGCAGCTATAGCCCGATGTTTGTTGGATACGAAATCGCTGAAGTCCTGGATTGCTACATATCATTTACCTGAAAAGCCTAAAAAAGTCGGACTAATCATGGCCGGGAATATTCCTTTGGTAGGTTTTGCCGATTGGTTGGCTGTATTCATCTGTGGTCATACGGCATTAGTTAAATTATCATCAAAAGATGAGGTCTTATTTCCTACCATACTTCAATTTCTCGAGTCTGCATTCCCTGACTATGACTTTCGTACAGAGATAATGGAACGCCTGAGTGGATATGATGCATTGATCGCTACCGGGAGCAATAATTCAGCCCAATATTTTGAGCAGTATTTCAATAATGTACCCCACATCATCCGTAGAAACAGGACTTCTGTTGCTGTGCTACATGGGGATGAATCTGAAATGGAACTGAAAGCACTCTGGCACGATATCGCTGATTATTTTGGCCTGGGTTGCCGCAATGTGTCCTTTTTGCTTGTACCACAGGACTATCGGTTGGAACATTTACCCGAAATATGGGAGGTGATGGATGGCAATCAAAACCACCACAAATATCGCAATAATTATGATTATAATCTGGCAATTAACCTGCTCAATAAGTTCAATTTCCTACAATCTGAACAAATCCTGTTGATAGAGAGTGCGCAGTTGTATAGCCGTATCGCCAGTGTACATTTTCAGCGATATAGTGATATCAATGCGGCAATGCAATTTATTGAAAGCCATACAGACGAAATACAATGTGTCATTTCAACAAAAGAAATTGCAGGAATCCAATGTGTCGCACCCGGAAATGCACAATGTCCGGGATTGTCCGATTATGCAGACGGTGTGGATACGATGGCATTCTTAACCACACTTGATAATGAAAAAGACTGAAAAATTAGCAATTATAGAGCGAACCCTCGATCGTTTGTACCCGGAGGTCAAGCCAGCATTGGATTTTACTGATCATTATACCTTGTTGATCGCTGTACTACTTTCCGCCCAATGCACAGATGAAAGGGTGAATCAGGTGACAAAAGTATTGTTCAAAGCTGCCTCTACACCTGTAGCAATGTTGGCGCTGGGACAGGAAAAAGTATTGGAAATTATCCGCCCCTGTGGATTATCGCCTACGAAATCAAAAAATATTATCGCACTTTCCCGGATATTGGTTGATAAATACCAAAGCATCGTCCCGGATAATTTTGAAGAACTGGAACAACTTCCCGGTGTCGGCCATAAAACCGCTTCGGTGGTGATGGTACAGGGCTTTAGAGTGCCGGCGTTCCCGGTGGATACACACATATTTCGTCTGGCAGGCCGCTGGGGTTTGAGTAAAGGAAATACCGTTGAAAAAGTAGAAGCAGATCTGAAGAAATTGTTTAGAAGGGAAGATTGGGCGAAGCGTCACCTGCAGATCATTTATTATGGCAGGGGATATTGTAAAGCCAGAGGGCATAATCCGCTACAATGTCCGATTTGCAGCCAGATTGGAGTAAAAAATTAGTAACTATTCAACTCAAATTAATTTATATCGATAAAAATATTAATGCACCGCAATAAAAATAGTTTTTAGCCCAGTATGGGTGAAATATTTATTAGCCCGGGGTTTTAACCCCGGGGTAGTTAACGAATTAAGATTTGTTTGGCGCTATTTTTGCCCGTTTCTATTAAATTTGTTATCAACGGATTAAGCTTAATGCATAAATAGTGACAAACAAGATAAAAAAGTATGCGAGGTGAATAATTACAAAAATTAGTATAAATAAAAGTATATCAGCATGTTATTTTTAAGAGATTTCAGTACTTACAAATTAATGAAGATTCAATGGTGCTTGTTTTTGATAAGTATCCTATTTTTATTACCTCAAAATGGGCAGAGTCAGTCCGACTTCAATAAGGACAAGCGAATGCCGAAGCTCGTCGTAGGCGTAGTAGTCGATCAGATGCGCTATGATTTCCTGTATCGGTATTATGACAGACTTAGTGAAGGTGGCTTTAAACGATTGATGCAGGGTGGGGTAAACTGTACAAATATGCAATACAATTACGTCCCGACGATTACGGCTCCGGGTCATGCATCGATTTATTCAGGTTGTCCACCGTCGATCAATGGTATCGCTGGCAATGACTGGTATGACAAGTATTTGCGCCGCAGAGTTTATTGTACTGAGGATAGCATAGTCACCGGTGTAGGTATGGAAGGTCGGGATGGAAAGATGTCACCCAAGAATCTAAAGGTGACTACTATCGGTGATCAGGTACGCTTAGCAACCAACTTCAGAGGTAAATCCGTTGGCGTAGCACTGAAAGACCGTGCAGCGATCCTACCGGCAGGGCATAGTCCCAATGCTGCTTACTGGTTTAGCGGAGAGTCAGGTACTTTCGGAACATCTACCTATTACATGAATCAACTGCCTGACTGGGTCAATGCCTTTAATAACAAGCATGATGCAAATAGATATCTGACTACCGGATGGAATACCCTGTATCCAATCGAAACTTATACTCAATCTGATGCAGATAACCGGGACTATGAGAATGCACTGAAAGGCGAAGATTTACCGGTATTTCCGCATAAATTCAAACAGGAATCCAAGAATAAATATAGTATCCTCAAAACCTCACCTTATGGAAATGAGATTACTGCTGATTTTGCGCTGGCTGCTATCGCCGGAGAGCAATTAGGCGCAGATGATATTACGGATATGCTGGCCATAAGTTTTAGTTCGACAGATTATGTCGGTCATGCTTTCGGTCCGAATTCAATAGAATCGGAAGATACCTATCTGCGTCTGGATAAAGATATCGAGCGTCTGCTCAATGGTCTGGATAAGATGGTAGGTAAAGGGAATTATCTGCTTTTCCTGTCTGCTGACCATGGTGTGTGTGATGTGCCCGGCCATAGCCAGTTGCACAAATTACCGGGGGGAGTCCTGGATTCAAAACTGTATAAGGATGATTTGAAGAAGGCAATCGAGGCTAAATATGGTGCATATCCATTTATCATGGGTTATGAGAGTTATCAGTTTTATATAGACAGAGATTTACTAAGAGATAAAGGAATTGTGTATACTGATTTTTATGACTTTGTCCGCGCCAATTTGATGAAACAGGAGGGAGTGGCCAACGTAATAGATTTATCAAATATTGAAAATCAGGTATTGCCGGCTGACTATGCGAAAAAGATTGCCAATGGTGTTCATCCGAAGCGCTCCGGTGATATTATGCTCATGATGGAACCGGGTTGGCAGGCTTCATACAAGAGAGGCACAGGACATGGCAGTATTTTTGAATATGACTCGCACGTACCCGGGATATTTTATGGCTGGAAACTAAAAGCAAGGGAAGTTGTGCAAAGAGTGCATACCACTGACATCGCGGCTACTATCTGTACATTATTGCATATCCAGTCTCCATCAGGTAGCATTGGTGATCCGATTCCTGAAGTAATAGAAGCACAGTAATTCCAAATAAATCAATACTGGGGGAGTAGGAATGATTTTTATTTTGGAACCCATTTGTTATCTGTATCATTCAGATCTACCATTCGACCGGTAGGATCGATTTGGATAGATTTGATAGAATTTATGGGTCTATCCAACACTATCTGATAGTCCGGATTAACCCAGTCCCAGGCAGTCAGTGCAGTGAATTTTGATATAGGTAGATCATTCGTTTTATGACCCAGCATCAGGTTAAGCGGAATAGTATAAAGAATAGCACTGCCGTCTGACATTTCGACTTTTATATCGATTGGCATGGGCATTAGTCCCTTTCTTTTTAGATTGATAAGTGTTTTATTCCCCTGGTTTAATACAGTATCAATGGCATAATCAGGCAATTCGGTCGAATAAACCATATATCGGTAATACCAGTCTAACTGTAAACCAGATTTTCTTTCAGCGATCCGCATCAGATCTTCACCTTCGGGATGTTTGAACTTCCAGTCTTTGTAAAATTCAAGTAATGTGCTGTGCAATGCCTGTTCACCGATGACGTAGCCTAATTGGGACAGGAAAACTGAGCCTTTGACATAAGCAGCTACACCATAAGCTGCATTAGTATTGTAATGATCTGCATGTGTCGCCAGATTTTCAGCTAAACCTGTTTTGCTAAACTTGACTAAATTACTATTGTCACTGATAAAGGGGTTGTCAGCAACTTTACCCGGATACATACCTTTGCTTTTTAAGTGTTCTTTTACGACAGTCTCGGCATAACTGGTAAATCCTTCGTCCATCCAGGGATACAGCGATTCGTTGAATCCCAACACACCCTGATACCAGGAGTGCATCATCTCGTGTACGCTGACACTAATCAGGCCGCTGAGTGGGATATCGCCGACGATCAGCGTAGCCATTGGATATTCCATTCCGCCATCACCGCCCTGGATAAAAGAATACTGTGAATAGGGGTATTGACCGAAATAGTCAGAGGCAAATTGTATCGCTTCTGCCATGACAGGTTGAAGCTTCTTCCAGTTGTCTTTGTTTTTTTCATTAGCCTGATAGGCAAAAATGAGTTTGAGCTTCTTATTTACCTTGTATGTGTCAATCGTATATTGAGGATCTGCTGCCCAGACAAAATCGTGTACATTTTCAGCTTTGAAATAATGGGTGATATACTTTGATGTTGAATCAAATGCAGAGCTCTGACTACCGGGTTTCGCATTATGATTTAATGTCGGAACTTCTACTTGAGCTATCTCAACACCTGTTCCGGCTACTTTGAATGAATCCGGTAGTGTGATATACACATCAAAATTTCCCCAGACACCATAAAATTCCCTGCCTACATACGGATCTGTCGCCCAACCCCGGTGATCATATTCACAGAGTTTGGGATACCATTGAGACATAGAGTAGGCAATGCCTTCCATATTATTTCTGCCGGATCTTCTGATCTGGACAGGAATCTGGCACTCAAATTCCATATCCAGCGTTGTTGATTTACCAGGCAAGAGAGGCTTAGCCAACTCAACTTCCATTATTGTTTCTTCGACTGAGAATGATTTTACGGCACGGTTATCCTGATCGATCGACTTAATTGTGTATTTTCCGATTTCATCCGGTGTCAGGTGAAATATCCTGTCCCGTACACGTTCATCCGGATCACGGATAGTTCTGGACCGGATATCCATCGAGCTTCCGGGCTGGAAAGCATTGAAATACAGATGATAATATACTTTACTTAAAGTGTCGGGCGAATTATTGGTATAGACTAATGATTCAGTCCCATTCAGTTTATTTTTTGCAGCATCAAGCTGGACTCTGATTGTATAGTCCACTTTTTGTTGCCAATATTGGGCATTAAGTTCTGAAGAAAAGATGAATACAAATAGTATTGGAAAGTAATACGAATGGAGTTTTATCATTGCTTCAATTTTGAATATTTTGCAAAAGAATCAATATTTTTCAATTCAAACTTCAATATTAACAGGAATTGCAAGAGATTAAGTATCTGAGAATTATAATAAATGATTCCATGGTAAAGCGGAAAACGACAGTTTTATTTTGAAAATATGAGTTTTGCAAAATTTAATTTACATAAAACTATATATAATGAATCTAAAGTTGTAAATTGGCGACTTAATAAAAATTTTAATAAAAAATTTAACGTGAAAAAAATTCTACTTCTTTTTTCTTTGCTTTGTTTGTTTAAAACTGCGCATGCGCAGCTATCAGACGGAGCGACTGCACCGGATTGGACTTTGGTTGACTTAGATGGTAATTCGCATCATCTATATGAATACCTTGATTCCGGTTATACTGTTTACCTTGACTTTTTTGCTACCTGGTGTGGCCCTTGTTGGGCTTACCATTCATCTCATGCTTTTGAAGATCTTTATTCAGAGTATGGACCAAGTGGTACGAATGAAGTTCGGTGCTTTGGTATCGAAGCTGATTATAGTACTTCAGAGGATTGTATGTACGATATTAACTGTCCGAGTTCGCAGGGTGACTGGACAGCCGGTGTCGATTTTCCTCAGGTTAATCTAACCGGAAGTAATGGACCAAATGTTGCCAATGATTACCAAATTAATTACTATCCGACTATTTATGCTATTTGCCCCAATAAACAAATCTGGGAAGTTGGTCAGAGAAATAAGCAGGGTTTGTATAACTTTATTTCCACTTGTCCTCAACCGCCACCATTGGCATTTCAGTACACAGATACTGATATCCATTGCTCATTGAATCCGACAGGCAGCATTAATCTGACAGTGTCAGGGGGACAATTGCCCTATTCATATTTATGGTCTAATGGCGCTACCACTGAAGATTTACAAAATTTATATCCTGGAACATACACTGTAACTATTACTGATGGTGAGAGTTCACAGTTAGTTTCTGATCCAATAGTTATTACCGGACCAACCAGTCTGGTAGAGACTGAATTACTTAATACCGTCACAGCTACCTGTGATATACCAAATGGTAGTGCCACAGTTAGTGTGAGCGGTGGTGATCCGGGTTATACTTATCTATGGAGCAATAATACAACTGATCAGAATCTGACCAATGTCAATGGTGGAAATTACTCTTTTACAGTGACTGATGCAGAAGGATGTACAGCGACACTTACCGCTGAAGTGCCTGCAATCCCTCCACCTACGGTAGTAATATCTCAGAATGGACCGGCACTGGATTGTGATAACCGTCAGACTACGCTGACTTCCAGTGGATCTTCTTCCGGACCTGATTTTACTTATCTGTGGACTACAGATGGCGGAAATATCCTCAGTGACCCAACCGCTGCTGAAATCACGGTCGATCAGGGGGGAATCTATATTTTAACCATACATGATAACCCAAATGATTGTTATAACAGTAGTTTCTTTACTGTCGATGGATTGAATGGTGCGCCGGAAGCTGAAGCCGGACCAGACAAGTCAATGGCTTGTTCAGGTGGTCAGGTTACACTAGATGGTGATGGATCTTCTGAAGGTTCAAACTATAATTATTCATGGACTACTATTGATGGTCATATTATATCTGATCCATCACAATTGACTATTCAGGTGGATCAAATCGGTACTTATGTACTTGCAGTATCCAATGAATTCAATAACTGTACCTCTACTGATACAGTGAAAGTTAACTCTACCGGGAATGTTACTTATACTTCAGATGTAAATAATATTGCTTGTCATGGCGAAAATGACGGTTCTATTACACTTTCCGGCACGAATTTGACTTTCTTTTGGAGCATTGGCTCAACCGATGGTGAATTAGCTGATTTGGCTGCCGGAACTTATACAGTTACGGTGACTTCACCAGCGGGATGCGAGAAAACACAAGCTTTTGATGTAACTCAACCAGATGCACTTGTACTTAATTTAGTTGGTACAGATGAGACTGGTAATGACACGAATGATGGTACAGTATCAGTAACTGTAGGCGGTGGTGTAGCAGATTACACTTATCTGTGGAGTAATGGTTCGACAGAATCATCACAGTCAGGACTTGAGCCCGGGAAATACACAGTGACTGTAACAGATGCTAATGGATGTACCGGAGTGAAATCATACATTGTGAATGAATTTGGCTGTACACTTAAAGTTGATGGCGAAGTGCTTAATGTGAAGTGTAACGGTGGCGCAGATGGCGCAATCGACCTTGATATCAAAGATCCACAAGGTACATTCACGATCGAATGGTCAAATGGTATGACCGCTGAACAGATAAGTGGTTTGGCTGCCGGAACTTATACCGCAGTGGTTACAGATTCTACAGGTTGTCAGATTGAGACTTCTTATGAAGTTACTCAGCCGGCTGCATTGAATGTTTCTGCCTCAACGATAAATCCAACTTGTCAGGATGATAAAGATGGTTCGATTGACATCGCCGCTGATGGCGGACAAGGTACACTGACATACACATGGAACAATGGCGCGACTGGTCCGAAGATTGAGAGTCTGGGTGTAGGTAGTTATACTCTGACGATTACTGATGAGAATGGTTGTAATACAATAGTCGATGTAGTATTGGCAACACCTAATCCAATCACTGTAGATACAGCTATTGTTAAAGAAGACGACAATGGTAAAGGAAGTATCGATATCACATTGAGTAATGAATGGCCGGGTACATTGAAGTATCAGTGGAAGAAGGACGGAGCAGATTTTTCAAATAATTTAGATCTTACCGGATTGGATAAGGGTGTTTATGAACTGTATGTCACCACTGAAGGTGGATGTCTGTTTGGTCCATTTACTTACGACTTATCTAAACTATCAGTGGACAAGAACTACAGTAATTTGATTAATGTTTATCCAAACCCTGCTGATCAGGTGGTCTATATTGACAATATCGGTCAGGGCAATCAGTTTGATGTAAAAATTGTAAATCAACTGGGCAAAGTAGTTCAACATACTACGACTACAAGTAAGGATAATTCGATTAAACTGACCTTGAATAAAATTTCTTCCGGCGCTTATTACCTTTTCCTGGATAATGGAAAGAAAGTTGCAGTGAAGAGATTAATGATATTTAGAAATTGATGATTTGATAGATTGATTTTGTATTAAGAAGCTGTCCTGGTAATCAGGACAGCTTTTTTTTTGCATGATATTCACATTTTAGTAGCTATTAATACAAATATTTTTATCTTAGTGTAAAATGTACATTTAGTAAAATTGAATGGAATAATTATAGAGTTTCTATGAAACACGCGTATGAGTCCTACGGCTTTATTTTTGATCTGGATG
>CAZGKN010000108.1:0-8802 GCA_964525915.1 uncultured Saprospiraceae bacterium
AACTCAGTTTCTTTCGACGGCAGAAAGCCTTTAATGAGACTCAGGCTAAATTTATGCATATTTATCTGCATGCCTTGTTCACCGTAACTCCCCAGTATAATATCCTGTACTCCATTCGTAAATTTCAGATTTGAAACGATCAACTTATCCTTGCCGAACTTAAGCAGATTATCTTTCTCGACTGTCCAGTCAGAATCCATAAAGTCAAATCTGGATGGATTAAACCGAAGTACATTGTACCCGCTATCGACTGTATAAGTCGCATCAAGATTAATGTTTTCGATAAATCCTTTTATAGCCGGAGTTTTGATATTGAAATTAATATCATTGTTTTCCAGCGTGGCACTTAAATCCATTTGATTTAACTGCGTTTCATTAAAGCTTCCACTATTGGCAAAAAGAAAATAATCAGTTTTCGATTGATCCCCACTTCCTTCTATAAAGCAGTGTTCTAAGGTAACTTTATCTGTTTTTAACTCCGGAATATTGGCATTGATATAGAGTTGATACATAGATGAATCAGTATTCCTGAAATTACCACTAATGTCACCACCTTTTATCCTATCCAACTGAACATCGAGTACCTGGAATAGATTCTTTGTGTTTTTTAAATTAATGTCAAAATTAAAATTATGATTAAATACAATTGAATCATTAGAATAGATGGCAAATTGATCCGCAAGCTTTGTATGATTTTTATGAAAAATCCGCTCCAGATCGCCCCAAAGCTCCTCTAATTTGAATTTTCCGTTTAAAGTGACATCTAGTAAATCAGACGTTAAGGTGTATTTTTTATTTCCATTTGCACTATTGCTGGCCTGAAAGTCGAGATAATCTAAATTGATTTTATCCTGATTTTTTTTGCCAGCTATTTCAATATTGTCCCCAGAGAAACTACCCTGGATATCGTCAAATGTTGTAAATGTCAGGTCTGATTTGTAATTACCTTTCAGTGATAAATCAGATTTTATTAAATTCAATTTTTTCAAATCCAATTTCTGAATGTTAGTTGTGAAATTTAATACCTTTTTCGGTTTTGAGAAATCAAAAATACCGGAGAAATCCAGTGTTGCATTCTCATCTGCCAGACTTAATTTTCCACTAAAACTCTTTTCTTTGAATTGTCCATTTATTACCGCATTCTTATAATTATATCCTTTATATGTCAGTGAATTTACTTTGCCATGGAAAATAGTTGCCAGGTTATTCAAATCAAAACTCTGACCGTCATCGACTGTAATAGTGCCGGTAAATTTGCCGAGATTTTTTTCACCGGTGATTGGAGCCAGGTCGAATTCTTCTAAATAGACTTCACCTGAATATCTTGCTTTGTTAGATCCTAGCGAAAGATCGAAATTGATTGTTGGCTTTCCCGAGCCCAACGCAGTTGTAAAATTTCCATCAATTAAAAACTTATGAATAGAGCCTTTATAAACTCCCTGATAGGTTACAAAACCGAGTTTATCCAACTGAGGCAAACGTGTAAACCCTGGTATCAGCTTACTTAATTCCGCCGCATTGGTTCTTGAGTCATTAACTTTTATATCTAGAGTAGCAATATCCGGGTTAGTTATATTGATTAATTTAATATCACCGTTTAAATGAGATTTATCCAGATTCAATTCCAGATTTGTTCCTGACAGATTATTAACTGTCCCATGAAAACTTCCATCAATGCTTAAAACGCGATCTTTATTATGCTGAAAGAATTTATCTTTTACTAGTTTAGGTTCCAATGCTACAATATCATTCACTGCTACTTTACTATCAGACAACCGGCCGCTGAGTGTAACTCGATTTACGAAATCCTGCATGTCATGGATCGAGTTGTAACTCAATTTTAAATTATCTTTCAGTAATGATGTATTGGTTTCGAGTAGATATTGCTTTAACTCCATTGATTTTGGAGTATAAACAAATTTGTCTGCTTTCAGGTCTTTAATTGCTAATGGAGTCCCTGTTTTGAGAGCAATTTGATTAATAACTGCTTCCAATTTTTCCGGATCAAACGTGAAATTTGAAAGTAAGATATTTATATCATCCAGATGAATGTGATTGAAGTCTATTGCTTGTCCGGGGATTCCTCTATATACCTTCCGGTTATTGTCAAAAAGAAACTTCCCATTCTCAATAGTTACAATTTCACTTTCGATATGTAGTGGAGGCACAGACCTTCCTTTTTTTAACTTATTTCTTAGCTCAGCATAAGGGTCTGATACTTTATTTTCAACATAGGGCACTTTTGGGTTCTTTACAATTCGTACATCAGGATTTTCAATTTTCAACTGATCAATATCAAATGAATTCTTATCAATATCAAATTTCTTAAACTTAGAATAAAGCTTTGAGAATTGTATTGCAAAATTTTCACCATCACCTGTATTCGTGTAATCTACATTCAGATTAGCTAAATTTATTTGGTTCAGATGTAGATTAATACTCTTCTTCTTTGCATTTGGTTTTGAAAACAGAGAATCCGGATCACCATTATTTATAAAATTGAGTAAAAACTGATAATTGCTTTGATATTTTGGTCCATAGTCTTTCAGATGGGCAACCGTATTTTTTAATTCCACCTGTCGGATATCGATTCTGCCATCAAGTAAATCTACCAACCCACCATTCAGGCTGACATTCAGATATTTAGTATATAATAGAGTATCCTTATTGCGATCCAACACTAAGAAGTCCTCTAATTGTAAGGATTGTACGAAAACAATTTTAACTCTACCTACTGAGACTGTAGTTTTCAGCGATTTACTCAGCGATGTAGTGATCTTCTGTATGGCATAATTCTGGAAAGATGGAATTTTAATGAGGAAGTAAGTGCCTGTGAAAAATAAAATAAGTAAAAAGAATAAGTACTTTACTATATCCCAAAGCAATTGAGGAATTTTGTCGATCCATTTTTTTTTGTTTTTTGGACCCTGGGATTCTATCTGGGCTTTTTTTCTGGCCAATCGATTTAACTACTTATATTAAAATATCTGCAAGTTGTCCGGCAATAATTTATAAACGAATCTGATATTGAATACATTTCCCTGCTCATTCTTATTTTAACATACCTGCAATGCAGGCCACCATCAGGCAAGCAATGGTACCACCTAATAGCGCTTTTAGCCCTAATGTTGTCAGATTATTCCTCTGATTGGGAGCTAATTGGCCGATACCTCCAATCTGAATACCAATCGAAGCAAAATTTGCAAATCCACACAAAGCATAGGTTGTTATAAGTATAGAATTAGGATCTGTTATCATCCCGGTAGATTTCATGTGACCGAATGTTACATAAGCCTGAAACTCATTGATTACCGTTTTCTCACCTAATAATTGTCCCACCTGAAGCATTTCATTACTGGAAACCCCGATAAGCCAGGCAATTGGTGAGAATAGATAACCTAAGACCATAGTGAAAGTAAAACCATTGTACCGGCCTCCACTCATACTGGCAATATAACCATTGATATGCGTCCAATCTCCGATCTTAAAGAATGTATAGTTTAAAATTTCCATAAGTGCAGTGAAAACGATCAGCATAGCACCGACATTGACTGCTAATTTCAAACCATCTGTAGTACCCAGGCTTATTGCATCTAAAAAGTTATCACCTAATTTCTCTTTTGGGATATGCAGTTCTTTTTCAAGTTCTATTTTTTTATCCTGTGGAAACAGGATTTTGGAGCATACGATAGCTGCCGGCGCACTCATAATTGATTGAGTAAGCATGTGTAAGGCAAAGTATTTTTGTTGTGCGACATCCGTTCCACCGAGAAATCCTACATACGCTGCCAGAACAGAACCTGCGGTATTAGCCATTCCACCGACCATGATGCAGAGGATTTCAGATTTATTCATTCCTTCGAGAAAAGGGCGGATCATCAATGGAGCTTCTGTCTGACCAAGAAAGATATTTGCTGCGGTAGAGGTACTTTCTGGCCCTGTGATGTTTAATTTACTCAGGATCCAGGCAAATACATACACTATCTTCTGTAATATTCCGAGATAGTACAAAATAGATGACAATGCAGCGAAAAATATTATATTTGGTAGTACCTGAATAGCAAAGACATAGGCCCAACTTCCTGATGGGTTTGCCAATTCACCAAAAATGAACTCAGTTCCCTTATGACTCAGATTAATTAATTTGACAAAGGCATCTGACAGGAATTGAAATATATTTGTCATAATTGGAATCTTAAGGATCAAAACACCAAAGAGTACCTGAATAACCATTCCAGTCAAAACCAATTTCCAGTCAATCCCTTTTCGATTGGCACTGAAGAGATAACAAATAGCTAAAAGAGCAACTAATCCAATCAGTCCTCTCAGTAATCCTAAACCATCAATCATATAAGTCCTTATTTGCTATTATGAAGCAGTGAAAATTTTTCTTGTATTTCAAAGGTAATTATTATCTCAATTTATAGGTTGACTTGTGATCATATTATAAAATTAAAAATTTGTTATTTGTGTTTAAATTAATTTTAACCCTTTAGCCAGAGCATATTACCTTTATGCCATGGAAAAACCCTATATCATCGGGATCTCCGGAGGGAGTGGATCAGGAAAGACGACTATACTCTGGCAGATTGCTAACAGGTTTGAGGACAGTGAAGTGACAGTTCTTTGTATGGACAATTACTATAAAGAACGAGAAGAACAAGTGTATGATGACAATGGAGTCCAGAATTTTGATTTAATCAGTTCATTTGACATAGAAAAACTAGTTTCTGATTTCGAACGAATCATGAATGGTGAGACAATTACGCTTCAGGAATATGGATACAACAATCAAAAGTTTGTTCCAAAAGAGTTACGCATGTCCCGAACACCTGTGATAATACTAGAAGGTATTTTTTTAATGCATATTGATCAGTTGAGGGATCAGATGGATCTTAAAATTTTTGTGGAAGCAAAAGACGCAATCAAAATTATCCGAAGGATTAAACGGGACAAGACAGAACGTAATTATCCGCTGGAAGATGTATTGTACAGATATGAGGCACATGTGTTACCAGCTTTTGAGAAATATATAGCTCCCTATAAATCTTCGTCAGATATTATTATCAATAATAATACCGAAGAGAATTCAATTGTGGAGGTCATTTGCCAGTTTATTAAGTTCCAAATTGCAAAAGCCAATTGAATGTATGAATAGGAAGTTAAGAATTGGTGTTTTAGGCGGTGGTCAATTAGGCAGAATGCTTCAGGAGGTCTCTGCACGCTGGAACTGGGAGGTATATTGTATGGACAAATCTCCTGATTCTCCGGCTGCATTATACTATAAATATTTTCATCAGGGAGACATTATGAACTATGAAGATGTGCTTTCCTTCGGTGCAGATAAGGACATACTAACAGTTGAGATCGAACATGTAAATATCGAGGCCTTAGAACAGTTAGAGGCATCCGGGACTAAAGTTCATCCGAATCCTGCTGCATTGAAGATTATAAAAAATAAATCACTCCAGAAAAATTATTACATAGCAAATGATATTCCTTGTCCGATTTTTGTAGAATTCAGCAATAAATCAGAGGCATTGGACAAATTCAATGCATTGCCCTTTTCTATACCTTGTATATATAAATCAGCCGAGTTCGGGTATGATGGAAAGGGAGTAAGGACAATTCGTTCGATCGAAGATGTGCATACTCTGCCTGACATGCCCGGTTTTTTTGAAGAACGGATTGATATTTCCCGTGAAATAGCAATCAGTGTTTGTGCAAATGAAAAAGGTGAAATTTCATTTTTCACTCCAGTAATAATGCAGTTTGATGAGGAGAATCATATATTGTCAGAAGTATATAGCGATTATGATACGGAAAGTACATTCAGATCTGAAATGGAAGCTATTGGAACCAAAATAGTAAACGGTTTGGGTATCTGTGGTCTTCTGGCAATTGAGTTTTTTATTTCAAAAGAGAATAAGTTATGGGTAAATGAAGTCGCACCCCGCCCCCATAATAGCATGCACCATACGATTGAGAACTGTTATACCAGCCAGTTTGAGCAGCATTTACGTGGAATATCCAATCTTACACTTGGTTCGACACGCATGATTAAGCCTGCGATAATGTACAATATCATTGGTAAGGAAGGGCAAGCTACGGTACTATACTGGCCAGAAATGAGTAAGATTTATAATATTGAAGGCTGCTATTTGCATCTATATGGAAAGACAATCAATAAGCCGGGACGAAAAATGGGCCATGTAACTTTAATTGGAGATGACATGCCTATATTAGAGCATAAACTAGAAATACTAAAAAAGATATTTTAATATGAGTCCCACTATTCCCTTAGTAGCTATTGTCATGGGATCTGATTCCGATTGGACAGTGATGAAGGATGCAGCAGAAATCCTTACCAAATTTAATATTCCCTTTGAAGCAAAAGTAGTCTCCGCACATCGTACCCCGGAATGGATGATTGAATTTGGAAAAACGGCATCAGCCAATGGGTTAAAAGTGATTATTGCAGGGGCCGGAGGTGCTGCACATTTGCCGGGTATGATTGCGGCAGTATCAATTCTTCCAGTAATTGGTGTTCCGGTAAAATCGCATAATTCTATAGATGGCTGGGATTCTATATTATCCATTCTTCAAATGCCGAAAGGGGTTCCTGTGGCTACCGTTGCACTTAATAACTCTGCAAATGCGGCGATACTTGCAGCACAGATTTTAGGTACCAGTGATACTAATCTTTCAACTGCATTAGTTGATTATAAACAAAAACTAAAGGATGACGTCATGCAGAAGAAATTGGATTTTTAATATTCTCGCTGTCAGAATCTTTGCAATCGGTGGGAAGATATCCTCATTGTTTGCTTTTATAATTTTCCTCAATGCTTGCAATATACCAGCTAAGATAAAAACAGGGGACGAGGCCTCCAGTTCTGGTCAATTTTGGAAAGCGACCCAGCTATATCAAAAAGAATATGATAAATCCAGATCAGCCTTGGGCAAACATGCCGCTGCTTTTGGTCTCGCGGAATCTTATGAGCGTATGAATCAGCCATTACAAGCCGAAAAATGGTATGAAGATGCTTTAAAATACAAACCCGGAGATGTATTAACTATGTATCGATATGGTCTGGCTTTAAAAAACATCGGTAATTATACACTTTCTTATAAAATATTAGATTCACTGGCTATCCAGGTTCATGATCCTAATCGATTTAACGTATTAATGACTTCTCTGAAAAATGCTATGGATTGGACAGCAGATAGTAGTATAAACCCTTTTAAATTGTCAGAGGTTGATTTTAATTCACCAGCTTCAGATTATTGGGTGGCAATCGATAGTAATAAACAGGTTTATTTTACATCAGACAGAGCAAATGATGAAAAAGACCAATATTTATGGACTGGAAGAGCTTTTTCGAAAATTTATAAAGTTAGTGAAGGTTCAGATTCATATCCACTGAACACAGAAATTAATCAAAAGATGGTAAATTCCGGGCTGTTAACCTTTTCACCGGATAAACTACACTTGGCATATTGCAAATGCACTGGTCAGGAGAATGCCGATGCAAATTGTAAAATTTATATCCAGGATAAACTGAAAGGTAAGTGGACAGATCCTTATAAACCAGCATTCATAAATGATTCCATCAATTATTTAAGCCTGGTTTTTGATGCTACAGGGCAGACTATTTATTTTACAATGCAGGACCCATCCAAATTAAGTGGATTTGATGTTTACTCAAGTAAAAGAGAAGGAACTGTCTTTGGTAAACCAATTCGCTTACCCGGGAGTATAAATACTGAGTTTAATGAGAAGTATGTCACCATCGATGCTGATACCTTGTATGTCGCTTCTGATAATTTAGGTGGTATGGGTGGACTTGATATTTATAAATCTTACAAAGAAGGTAAAAACTGGACCCCAATGATAAATCTGAAATCACCGGTAAACAGCCCATTTGATGATTTTGGTTTTCAAATTATCTCTCACTCACCCACTGATTCATTAGTTACTCAGATCGGTTATTTAAGTTCGAACCGCCCCGGTGGACATGGCAATGATGATATTTATTTTTTTGAAAAGGTTAGACCCCCAATTGCAATGTCAACACCTCAGGACACTTTTAAGCATATTAAAAAGTATAATCTTGCTTTGACACTGTATGTGTATGGCTATGGTGTAGCCAATAACAGAGAATCAACCAATACCGGGGATCGTAAACCAATCGCAAATGCTCGCATAACTGTCCCAATAGACTTGAGCAATGATACGATATGGCAAACTAACAGTATTGGGATTGTGAAAAAAAATATTGCTTTTGATAAAGATTTTACCTTGAAGATAACAGCAGAAGGATACTTAAATTCAAGTACTAGAATAAAAACTAGCGATCTTAAAATCGATAGTTCAAAAACATTGCAGGAATTGAGTGTAATAGTGTATTTACATCCAAAATTATATGAAGTGGAGTTTGATATAAAGGATATATACTATGATTATGATAAATATAATATCCGGGAAGATGCCAAACCTCCATTAAATAATTTAGTACAATTACTAAAGGATAATCCGTCTGTAAGTGTCAGGATAGCTTCACATACGGATTGTAGAGGAACCAAAGTATATAATGAAAAACTTTCAGGTCTGCGAGCTGCTTCGGTCGTTGATTATTTAATCGCTCAAGGTATAGATTCCCACAGACTTTCTTCTATTGGCTATGGTGAATCACGTCCGGTTACTAATTGCAAGTGTAGTGATTGCACAGAAGCTCAACACCAATCAAACAGACGAACGACTTTCGAATTATTGAAGTAAATCAAATTTATTTTTCAAGT
>CAZGKN010000108.1:8812-9953 GCA_964525915.1 uncultured Saprospiraceae bacterium
AGTTGAGTCGTGATTAGCTATCTTTGTAATACTTAATTTAAGTAGAAATGAACAAGAAACAAGGTATTCAGATTTTTTTAGTTGCGGTATTAATATTAGTAGCTGGTTTTAGCAGGTTATTACCACATATGCATAATTTTTCACCGATACTCGGCATGAGTTTATTCGGTGCAGCCTTCATCAAAAGAAAATCGCTGGCGTTCATTATCCCAATTTCAGTAATAATGCTCAGCGATTTGTTTCTTCAGCAGGTTGTATATCCTGACTATCAATTGTTTTATGAAGGGTGGTATTTTCAGTATATTGCATATACACTAGTTATTCTAGCCGGGTTTGGCATCTTTGAAAAAGTTAATTTTGGAAGAGTGGTTATCGGTGCATTAGCAGCTGCTCTGATATTTTTTATTGTTACGAATTTTGGAGCCTGGATTTCTCTTCCTGAATATACAAAGACTCCATCAGGTCTTTTACAAGCTTATATAGCTGGGATACCGTTCTTCAGAGGTACTTTAAGTAGTTCAGTTTTATTCACAGGTTTGCTTTTTACCTGTTACTATTTGATTCAACGATTCTTAATAGCTAAAGCAATAACAGCATAGAATTCATTTACTTTAATTCTATCAGGTGAGCGATGATTTTTACATTCATTTAGAGAGTGCTGCTATAGAGTACCAATCTAGACTTTATACATAATTTCTGGTCAGATTAAGCCCAGGAGCCCTAGAATAAATCTGCCTTATAATAATAAATCTTTTATCAGACTATTTATTATAAAATGAGTCAACTATCCAGTCTTTGATTAAAGCCATGGCCAGCGCATTACTTCATTTGGAGTTAAATTATTGAGTTGAATTAGAAAGGATCATACACCAAGATAAATTCGCTACCAATAAATAAAAAGAGCTGACATTTTGCAATATCAGCTCTTTTAAAATTCTGAAAGTACAAACTTTCAGTCAATCTTTTTATTACCTGTCCATAGTCTTAGCCGGAGTAGGCTGAGCCATTGATGTCTCGTCGCCTTTCTTACTGCAGCAAGACTTAGAAGTAGCAGTCTCAGACTTACAGCAAGCCTTACCTTTAGACTTCATTGCTTTTGCATTTCCTTCACCAGCACAAGCTTTTCCATTTGAATGTCCAC
>CAZGKN010000109.1:0-9881 GCA_964525915.1 uncultured Saprospiraceae bacterium
ACCCCATCCACGACTCTGTGATCTGAGGATAGAGTTACTTTCATCGTATTACCGGGGACCACTTGTCCATCTTTGATTACAGGTTTACTCACTATTCCTCCGACTGCGAGAATACAGGCATCAGGTGGGTTTATAATCGCGGTAAATGATTCCACATCAAACATACCCAGATTAGAGATTGAGAACGTATTTCCCTGCATTTCCTGCAATGACAGTTTCTTATCTTTTGCTTTACCTGCCAATTCCCTGACTTCAGTACTGATTGCACTCAAAGATTTCATATCTGCATTATTAACTACCGGAACTTTTAGCCCGTCAGGTGCAGCTACTGCTACGCCAATATTGATACTTGAATGAAACTGAATATAATCACCCATCCAACTGGAATTGACATCCGGATGCTGTCTGATCGCCATTGCCACAGCCTTTATAACCAGATCATTGTATGAAATCTTATTCTGTCCTGCAGCATTAATCGATTCCCGAGCCTTTATTGCATTTTCCATATCAATCTCAGTAGTGACATAAAAATGCGGAGCAGAGAATTTACTTTCAGAAAGTCTTCTGGCGATAGTTTTACGAATCTGACTTGCTGGAACACGCCTTTCTTCCAGTTGATTAGCTAAAGAAATTACGCTACCTGATCCGGCAGGTTGTGACTCTGCAGCCGCCAAAATATCACTTTTGACGATACGGCCTCCCTCACCACTACCAATGATAGTTGATATATCTAATCCTTTCTCAGCTGCCATTGACTTGGCCAGAGGTGAAGCCTTCACACGCAGATCACTATTGGTATTCGAAGTGCTTTCCTGTGCAACAGTTTGACTTTTTTCCTTTCCATTGGTATCGCTTGCAGGTTCTGTCTGAGCCCTAACATCACTGCTGTCCGATTGAGTAGTTACTTTGGCATCACCGGACAACAATGCACTTATATCCTCGCCTTCTTTTCCTATAATACCTAATAAAGCCCCCACTTTTACCGGCCCTTCCGGCACACTAATATGAAGTAAGACACCATCATAATAGCTCTCCAGCTCCATAGTAGCTTTATCAGTCTCTACTTCCGCGAGTACGTCCCCCGGACTAACTTTATCTCCCACTTTTTTCTGCCATCCTACGATGTTTCCTTCTTCCATCGTATCACTCAATCGAGGCATATTTACCAATTCGGCCATATCAAATTTTGCATTTTGCTGTAAAAATATAAAAACATACCGACAATAATATCCTTATATATTACTAAGCATGAAATGTAAATTAGAATTGAATTTCAATAATATTCAATACGTTAAATTTTAGAAGAATTTAAAACAATTAGTAATCTAATATTTATTACAATTTGTAAATAATTAACAGGAGAAGCTCAATACTACAATTTGACCCATTTCAACCAGACAAATCAATAAGTAAACAGAATATAACTAACATTTGTGCAAAACTTATTTAATTTTGGCATTCACTGAAAATTAGCAATGAGTAATAAAGATTTAGATAAAGAAATTAACTCAGACAGTATTAAAATGCTCATCTCCCAGCTCCAAAGAAAGTTAGAGAAAATATTCTTAGGTGGAGGTGATGACAAGATGAAGAAAATCATCGCACAGGGTAAATTCCCACCACGTATCCGAATAGAGAAACTGTTAGATCCTGACACAGATCATATCGAAATAGGTGCATTCGCCGGATATGAAATGTATCCTGAGTATGGCGGATGTCCCTCGGGCGGTGTCATTGTCGTTCTTGGCTATATTCACAAACGGCTTTGCATCATAGTTGCCAATGATCCTACAGTAAAAGCCGGTGCCTGGTTTCCCATTACCGGCAAGAAAAACCTACGTGCACAAGAGATCAGTATGGAAAATAACATTCCGATTATCTACCTAGTAGATAGTGCGGGTGTTTTTCTACCTATGCAGGATGAAATCTTCCCGGATAAGGAACATTTTGGTCGGATATTCAGGAACAATGCGGTGATGTCTTCTAAAGGTATTCCACAGATTGCAGCGATCATGGGAAGTTGTGTAGCAGGGGGAGCTTACCTGCCTATCATGAGTGATGAGGCTTTGATCGTGGAAGGTACCGGATCAATATTTTTGGCGGGACCCTATCTGGTAAAAGCGGCTGTAGGTGAAGACATTGATCAGGAGACTTTAGGTGGGGCTTCCACTACTACCGAAATTAGTGGTATTACAGATTACAAGATGCCGGATGAAGAAACCTGTATCAGTACAATTCGTGACATAATCGATAAATACGGCCCGGCAAAAAATACCGGATTCAATCGGATTGAATCCAGACCTCCGGCAAAAGATGAGTCACAGATTCTGGAAATCCTTCCCGCAAATGCCACCAAACCTTATCCGATGAAGGAAATCGTCGAACGATTAGTAGATAATTCTGAACTGACCTACTATAAAGATAATTATGGCAAGACAATTATCTGTGCTTATGCCAGGATTGATGGTTGGTCTGTCGGTATAGTGGCCAATAACCGCGAGGTAGTAAAAACTAAGACAGGTGAGATGCAATTTGGTGGTGTGATCTATAGTGACAGCGCAGATAAAGCCGCTCGATTTATCATGAATTGTAACCAAAAAAAGATACCACTCGTCTTTCTGCATGACGTAACAGGGTTCATGGTAGGCTCCCGCAGTGAGCATGGCGGAATCATAAAAGATGGAGCAAAGATGGTCAATGCAGTGGCAAACAGCACAGTACCTAAGTTTACTGTCATCATTGGTAATTCTTACGGCGCCGGTAATTATGCCATGTGTGGAAAAGCGTATGATCCCAGACTTATCGTAGCCTGGCCTATGGCCAAAGTAGCGGTGATGGGTGGAGCACAGGCAGCACAGGTACTACTCCAAATTGAGATGGCTTCTAAAAAAGCGAAAGGACAACTCATCAGTGCGGATGAAGAAAAAGCCCAATTAGATAAAATCAAATCCAGATATGATCAACAGACCACAGCCTATTACGCTGCTTCCAGACTCTGGGTTGATGCGATTATCCATCCGCTCGATACCCGCCAATGGATATCCATGGGAATAGAAGCGGCAGATCATGCAAGTGTAGCACCATTTAATCCCGGAGTGATTCAGGTATAATGGAGATAGTCGTCACTACATTTAAAGGTCTGGAACAGATTCTGGCTCAGGAGATGACCTCCTTAGGTGCTGAATCAGTCACAATCGGCAATCGTGCTGTGACCGGATATGGAGATAAAGAATTACTGTATCGATTAAATTACCTGTTACGTACCGGCCTTAAAGTATTGGTACCAATCGATAGAATAACCGCCAATAATCCGGATGAACTCTACCGAAATACCAGAAAGATTAATTTTTCTGCTTATCTGGATGCAGATTCAAGCTTTGCTATCGATATCACTTGCCATTCTGAGATCTTTACCCATAGCCAATTCGCCTTGTACAAAATAAAAGACGCCATCGCTGACCAATACAGGCAAAGACATGGCCAACGACCAAACATCGATGTAAACGAACCGGATTTTCGTTTGCATGTCCGTATCACAGGTAATGAAATCTATTTTTCATCCGATTCATCCGGCGAGACGCTGAATAAGCGGAAATACAAAACGGCGATCAATGCAGCACCACTCAATGAAGTGCTGGCAGCAGGCCTCGTAATGATGTCGGGTTGGTCTCCTGAACGATCCTTCTCTGATCCGATGGCAGGATCAGGCACTATCGGCATTGAGGCCGCCATGATAGGTACCCATACGCCTGCACAAGTCCACCGTACCCGCTTCACACTAAAGAAATGGAGAAATTACAATCCATCACTTTGGGCTGATGTCTGCAACAAAGCTAAGTCCGGCATTGATAATAATGCTATAAAGATAACGGTTTCTGACAATGATCTGAATTCATTGAAGGCTATCAGAGAAAATCTTAGTCTCTTCGATTTTACACCATCAATAAAAATTGAAAGAAAGGACTTTTTCACAAGTGAAAATGCAGCAGACTTTGTACTTTTCAACCCACCCTATGACCAGAGAATCAGACTGGACAATGCTTTGGAATTCTATGAAGAAATCGGGACACACCTCAAGCATCATTATGAAAATAAAGAGGTTTGGATATTTTCTTCTTTCATGGAAGGAATGAAAAAAATCGGACTTAAACCTTTCCGTAAATTCCCGTTAAATAATGGCCCGCTGGAAGCTAAATTAAAAGGTTATAAGATTTTTGGCGGCAAAATGAGTGATTTAAAAAAGCAATCCGGCAGTGACTAATAAGCGCGTAGGGCTATCCGCAAATGAATATCTCTTACCGTCAATTACGATATGATCACCAAATTTATTAAAATTCCCTTCGTAGCGAATGTCAATCATTATTTTCCAGATATCCAGTCCGATGCCGGCCTGCCATCCGTATTTCAATTTATCAAACTTCTGGCTATATGAATCTACCGCGAATAGTTCAGAAGTAGATGATAAATGTATATGTGCCACCGGGCCAACATTGAGCCGCAAAATACCGGATTTGAATCCCAGCATAAGCGGAATATCAATATCTCTGTAAGTCTCAGAAAGCAAAGTGTCCAGTAAATGAAACTGACTGTCAGTGACACTGTAATTCACTTTGTTTGAATTAAAAATAACTTCCGGTTGGATTAAAAATTTACTGAGTTTAATCTGAACTACCGCACCTCCCTGAAAACCAATTGACTTATCGAGGATATTGAGTGTTATCTTTGGATCTGTGATATCCAATTCACTCAGGCCATAATCATACTTCGATATCCCCCCTTTGGTCTGGGCATTTAGGCTAACTAAACCACAGAAAAATATAAATATAAATATATATCTCAACCTTTTCATTTACACAAAGGTAAAAATGCCTGTCATATTTATACTTATATAAGTAAAATATTTAATATAACTTTAAGAGTTTTCATTTCCTGTCTTCGATTTATGCCTCAAGATTGAAAGATAAACTTATGATTGCGGGATATTCATTAATATTGTTTCTTAATAAGTACTCACTTTAGCAATATGCGCATCGTCAATCAGATAGAATTTGCCGGAAGTTTTACCTCTTATAAAGATGGGCCTGAAAGGCAGTTACCTGAGTTTGCATTCATCGGCCGGTCCAATGTAGGTAAGTCATCACTCATTAACATGCTTTCCGAAAATGATAAGATTGCGAAGGTTTCGAACACACCGGGGAAGACGCAGACTATTAATTATTTCCTGGTGAATGATTCCTGGTATATGGTCGATTTGCCGGGCTATGGTTATGCTAAGGTGAGTAAGAAACTGAGAGCAAACTGGGGCAAGATGATTTTGGATTATCTTGAGTTCAGACCTGGCCTTATGTTACTATTTGTGCTTTTAGATAGCCGCTTACCTGCACAGAAATTAGACATAGAGTTTCTCCAATGGTGTGGCAGTAAAGGGATTCCCGTCTCCATCGTCTATACTAAAACAGACAAATTGACCAAGAATCAATTGAGTAGCAATTTAGCTCAGATCAGAAAAACACTGTTACAAGACTGGGAAGAACTACCTGAACAATTTGTATCTTCCGCAGTTTTGAAAAGTGGTCAGAAAGAAATATTAACTCATATAGAATCGATCAACAGTGGAATCAGTCAATCCTGAAACAGCCAGACATATATCCAATGAACGAAAAGAGGATTTTCCGCCTATCATTCCGGACATTGCCTCCTGGCCAATCAACAAATTAACTGAAGATAGAAATGCATTCGTCAGGGAAGTTGAAGATATAACATTCAACAGTCTGACCAGAAAAAATCATTCATTCCTAAAAGAAGTTTTACAAAAGACAATCTATCAGGAGCAGAACCGGATGAAGGAAGAGCCCTGGCACATTGATCCGCCGAATGATAATTTATTCTGGAAAAAAATCAGGAATCGTCTTCCTGCACAGGACAATGCAGACCCGCAGGATGAGATAAACAAGAAAAGTGCAAAGAACGTAAAAGATCTGCTCAGCATGGTGATCCATCGCTATGCTGAAGAAATCGTAGGTTCTTTTAATGTGCAGACATATCACATGATCCGGCGAATACTCACTGTGCTTTTCCGGCGATTATTGGCGAAAGGATTAGATATCAGAGATTTATTCGGAAAGAATAAAAAACGTGTCCTGGAAAGACTTAAAGTGTATGGTCCAATAGAAGAGATTAGAGAATTAGCAAAAATGGGTACATTAGTCATTCTGCCGACTCATTCATCTAATCTGGACAGTGTATTAATCGGTTATACCAACGATCTGAAAGCCGGGCTCCCATTAATGGCGTATGGCGCCGGTCTGAATCTCTATAATTATTCGCTACCGGCGTATTTTATGAACAGATTAGGTGCTTATCGGGTGGATAGGCGAAAGAAAAATGCAATTTATCTTGCCACACTCAATACAGTATCCCGACTGGCAATAGAAAAAGGAACTAATTCATCTTTCTTCCCCGGTGGCACCAGATCACGTTCAGGCGAGATAGAGCAGAAACTAAAATTAGGCTTGTTGAGTACGGTTATTGAAGCCCAGCGAAACATCCTCCAATCAGGTAAAAAGACCAAAATTTTTATCATACCGATGGTGGTTTCGTATCATTTCGTATTAGAAGCAAAAAGCCTGATAGAACAGCATTTGAAGAAGACAGGCAAAGAAAAATATATCAAATCCCAGAATGAACTCAAATCAATTAAGAGCTGGATGAAATTTCTGTATCAGTTTCTCAGTAAAAGTAGTGATATCAGTATCAGCTTTGGCAAGCCGCTTGATGTCATGGGGAACTTCGTCGATAGTCAGGGTAATAGCTACGATGAAAGGTCCCAGTATGTCGCGCTTGAAGATTATTTTGTGTCTGAAGGTGCGATCTCAGCCAATCATCAGCGGGAATCTGTATATACCAAAAGGTTGGGTGATATAATCGCTACCCGATACCTTGCAGAAAACATCATATTATCCAGCCATCTCGTCTCTTATGTTGCATTTCAGATCTTAAAAAATCACTTTATAAATCTGGATTTGTTCAATTTACTGCGATTAGCTGAAAATGAAATCTCATTTGACATGGAATCGTTTGTGAAACAGACAGATGTGGTTATACAACTATTGAAGGAAAAAGCCGCTAATGAAGAATTAAAGTTACCTGAGATTTTTATAAAATCTGCCGAAGAAATAGTGAAGGATGGGATAAAAAAATCAGGTACTTATCATACCAGACAACCACTTAGGCTGGATAAGAAAGGTAATATCATCAGTCAGGATTTCAGGCTATTGTATTTTTATCACAACAGGATTGAAACGTATGGATTCAGTAATGAAATCGCATGGCAGGCTCATCCAATGATACAGGTAACCGCTTAGATGAATTATGTCTTGTATGATCTCGAAGCGACTTGCTGGCTTGGGCGTCCACCGGTGGGTCACAATGAGATTATTGAAATTGGAGCTTTTCTCGTCAATGGGTATGGTGAAGTAACCAAGCAGTTCAGCCGTTATATCAAACCGGCAATCAATCCGGTTTTATCGGGTTTTTGTAAAAAGCTGACCTCAATTCAACAGCATAATGTTGATACAGCCGATAAATTTGATGTAGTCATCGAAGATTTCATGGAGTGGTTTGATTATGAACATTCAGAGTTCTATCTTATCTCCTGGGGCGAAAATGACAAAAAGCTACTCAGGCAGGATTGTATCTATCATGACATACCCACAGAGTGGCTCGAAAATTGTGTCGATTTAAAAAATTCATATAAGAAATTACGACAGATGTCAAAACATGTAGGATTAATGAATGCTATTCTACGCGAAGAACTTGAGTTTGCCGGGAAACATCACAGAGCAATAGACGATGCAGCTAATCTCACCAACCTTTTTCAAAAGCATTTTGATTTGTGGGAACTTTAATACCGGTTATTTGTTTTTTATTGAAATTTTTAAAATCAATTATTCTAATCAAAAAATAATTTACTAGATGAGAAAAATTCTTGGAATCTTAAGTTTTATCATGCTTTTCAGCAGCAGCATTTTTGCACAACATGTAAAATTCAAAGTATCGGATATTCAGGCAGCTGATCCGGGTACAGCTCAGCAGATAGAGGCAGTATTCAAAACTATGAAATTAGATATCTATAACAACGACGCTGTCACCATATCTAATATAGATATGATGAATGGTATGAGTAATACAAAGGTCTATTATTACTCGGCAAAAGAATCTACAGTTACGTATATGGATATCATGGGCCAAAAAATAAAAGTTGTACCGACTGCAGAAGAAATTAAAAGCATGAAGGCTGAGTCTGACGCGAAGAAGACTGAAGTTAAAAAAATTGATGGTGATACGAAGCAGTTTGCCGGATATAGCTGTCAGAGGTATATCGTCACTACAGATGGAACTACCTATGATATGTATGTAGCACCCGATCTTAAAATAGGTACCAAAACAATTCAGGGATTGGAATCTGTTAAGTTGGACGGTTTTCCGCTGGAGTACACTGTTGACTTCGGTGGTAACAAAGTGACTATCACCGCAGAATCCGTAGAAAAAGATTTTGATACTTCGAAGATTGCAGAACCTACAGGTAAATATAAAGAAATGAACTTCACTGATTTCAAAGCGCAGATGGGCGGAATGATGGGAGGTCAATAAACTTAACCCAAAATGAATCAGAAGCCTGTTTCCATCGTGAAACAGGCTTTTTTTATTGATTTATAACTACATGTAACTATTTATGTGAACAAAAATGCCCAATCGTAATTTAAAAAACAGGCTTTATTCATTTTTTTGATGAAAATGAAAGTAAAATCTGCCAGGAACTTATGATTTAGTTATTAATTTAAAGGACAGTCTAAAACAAAAGTGAGAAAAGTAATATTCTATCTTCATATATATTAATTTAATACATTTGCAACCTTTTTTAAAATCCAAAATTTCAGATGAAATATAAACTGTCTAACTTTAATTTCGACCTGCCAAAGAATCTGATTGCTCAGTACCCTTCCGATGAGAGGGAATTGTCCCGATTGTTAGTCGTCCATAAAGATACAGGAAAAATAGAGCATAAGATTTTCAAAGATGTACTTGATTATTTTAACCCGGGTGATGTATTGGTAAGAAACAATACAAAAGTATTTCCTGCCCGTCTGTATGGTCGCAAAGAAAAGACCGGAGCCATGATTGAAGTGTTTTTGCTCCGTGAATTAAACCGGGAAATGAAACTCTGGGATGTTTTGGTAGATCCTGCCCGCAAAATCAGAGTAGGCAACAAACTCTATTTTACTGATGAAAATGACAATGAGCTATTAGTAGCAGAAGTCGTCGATAATACTACATCCAGAGGTCGAACTATTCGTTTTTTCTATGATGGCACACCGGATGATTTCATGGGTATTCTGGATCAATTAGGTAATACTCCCCTACCTAAATATATCACACGGAATGCTGAACCATTAGACAAAGAAAGATACCAGACAGTGTATGCAAAACATCTCGGAGCTGTAGCTGCACCGACTGCAGGCTTACACTTCAGCAAGGAATTACTGAAGAGATTTGAAATCAAGGGAATAAACTTTGCTGAGTTGACTCTTCATATCGGTCTCGGAACTTTCAGAAGTATCGATGTAGAAGATCTGAGCAAGCATAAGATGGAAGCAGAATATTTCAATATTGATGCAGCTGCTATGAATACAGTGAATAAAGCAAAACTGGATAATAAGCGTATCTGTTCTATAGGAACTACTTCCATGCGGGCTTTGGAGTCATCTGTATCAGCAGAAGGTTACCTGAAAGAAGCCGAAGGATGGACCAATAAGTTTATATTTCCACCTTACGATTTCCATCTTGCTGATGCGATGATAACTAGTCTTAATTTACCTAAG
>CAZGKN010000110.1:0-9663 GCA_964525915.1 uncultured Saprospiraceae bacterium
CAATATTGTATTAACATATATTAATATTATTACACTTTTTATATTTTTAGTAGATTCTTTTCAATAATTAAGTGTAATTCTTGAAAATAGTATTAATTGACTATTGACATTCTCTAAAATATTAAGTAGTTTTGTCGCCTATACCTCATATGATTTTTATTTTTTAACAAACAACTTAAATGATGAAGGCACTTTACTACTCCATCTTACTATTGATGGCTGTTTGGATTAGTCCGATGTATGCTAGTCCGGTTTCAAACAGTAAAATTATTGCATCGTATTTACAATTATCTCCTGATGCCTACGCCTTTCCGAGTGTCGTATGTGAAGGCGGTGATGTTCAGTTATTTGCCAGTGGTGGCACTGCTTATTCCTGGACTGGCCCGAATGGATTTACATCCAATCTACAGAATCCTGTCATCACAGGTATTCAGTTGAATCAGAGTGGCACTTATACGGTTATTATTACCACAGGCGGTGGACCCGTGACTCAGACTGTTGGAGTCAGAGTTGAACTGGTCAATGTGCCTGACCTGGCTGATATAACCGGATGTGTTGGCGACCAGATTAGTAGCCAGACTATACCCAATACAGATGATTATAATGTAGTGAAATGGGTAAATGATAGTGCCAATATCGGTTTATACAATATCGGTTATAACACTATTCCGGCTTTCACTTTAAGTAATCCTTATGATAAGCCTATTACTTCAAAGGTAAATCTTACAACAGGGAAGAAAATACCTCCTACCGATCCTGTATCAATTACCATTGTAGACAGAACCTCTACCTGGAGCAATGTGCAATTAAATAATGGGACAAATTTCGCAACAGTTGCACCGGGCGCTACTGTGAATTTTAAATCAAACCTGAATATAACAGCTATACCAAATATGTATTGTCCGGGTTGTGTAGTACAATATTACTTAGGAGTGGGTTCTACTCAGGATGATATATGGTGTCAGACAATTTATGTTTCAAATGGGTCACCATATAGTGGCTCGTTGAATAATAATTTTACAGCACCTACAATGCCAGGGTTATATTTTATTTCGATGGCTTTGACGCTGGATTATTCTTGTCAAAATATAACCTACTCTCAAGACCCATTCTATGCGGTAGCGCTTTTGAAGGTAGAAGAACCACCAGTACAGCCAAATCCATCATTGGCGTATGATGTAGCAGATAAACATGTGAGTATTACTAATATGTTTTTGGATGGTGTGAAGGTAAGAACTGTTGCACCCTCAGCCAGCGTTAATTTAACTTATGATTTAGCTGTTACTGACTTGAATAACAATTTTTGTTCAAACCAATGTGTGGTGCAGTTTTATGCAGGTTTAGGGGGAACAAATACCACATTGAATTGTGTTAGCACTTTTGTTCCGCTCACACAAAGTAACGCAGTTACATTTACTGCACCTTCGACGCCCGGAGCTTATTATGTAGTTAATCAAAGTACACTCCAATATAACTGTGTACCACAATCTTTTGCCAATTCACCGGATAACGCTACAGCTTTATTAATTGTACAAGATCCGAATGTCTGTGATCCGGTAAATTCATCATTTACTATAACGGCATTTCCGGAAACTCAGGTGGATAGCGAAGCCGATCAGGTAGTCTGTGAAGGCTCACCGACAGCAGATATCAACTTTACCGGTGTATTTAGCGACTTGGCCTGGACAAATGATGAACCAGGCATAGGCCTTGCTGCCAGTGGTAGTGGCGATATTCTTTCATTTACTGCAACCAATAATACGAATGCACCTATAGTTGCACACATTCAGGCTATTGGTTCGACTAATACAGTTGGTGATCCGAGGACTATGAATATGGCAGGAAGAAAAGTGACTTATTCAAGTATCTCACTTAATGGTGGAGCCAATGAAGCATCTGTCGCACCAGGCAGCTCGGTAAATCTGACTTTTAATGCAGTTTCTGTCTATACAGGCTATTGTCCCGGATGTTTTTATCAACAATATATTGGTATTGGTGGTACAGGTACGACTATCCATTGCTTTAACTCGGGTGGAACCAGCACCCAATATTATAGTGGTAATGATAATTTTACTGCTCCTTCTACACCAGGGGTATATTACCTGACTTTTGGAGGTTCACTCCAGTATTACTGTGTTCCTTATAATTTTAGTAATGAGCCCAATCTGGCAATAGCTGTATTATATGTGGGAGTGCCAATGCCATCAATGTCTTGTAGCGATACCATTGACTTCACGATAACTGTTAATCCGACACCGGACGCGACAGCGACTCCTTCTGCTCAAACAATATGTTCTGGTGCGGTAATCCAGACAATCGCATTGACAGGAAGTGTTGCAGGTACTACCTTTGACTGGACGCGCGATAATACAAGCAATCTTACTGGTATAGCTGCCAGCGGTAGTGGTGATATTACCGGTGCACTGACTAACACAACCAATACGATACAGACTACCACATTCACTATCACACCAACGGCAAATGGATGTACAGGTACACCGATCACGGCTACAGTTACTGTCAATCCAACACCGGATGTCAGTGCCAATCCAGCCAATCAGACTATCTGCTCGGGCAGTACCATCACTACGATTGTGCTGAGCGGCAGTGTTAGTGGATCGACGTTCAACTGGACACGGGATAATACTGCTAATATTACAGGCATTGCTGCCAGTGGAAGCGGTGATATCAGTGGTACACTGACTAACACTACATTCACTATACAGACGACGACATTTACGATCACTCCGACAGCGAATGGATGTAATGGCACACCGATCACTGCAACAGTAACGGTGAATCCTAAGCCAAATGCAACGGCCACACCATCTGCACAGACCATTTGCTCTGGCAGTACGATACAAAGTATTGTACTTACCGGCAGTGTGAGCGGAACGACTTATAGTTGGACACGCAATAATACAGTCAATGTCACCGGCATTCCCGCCAGCGGCAATGGTAGTATCATCAGCGGAGCACTGACCAATACGACTTATACCATACAGACAGTGACCTTTACCATCACACCGACAGCAAATGGATGCTCCGGCACACCAATAACAGCTACAGTAACCGTCAATCCTACACCGGATGTGACACCTACGCCTGCAGACCAGGAGCCTTGCTCCGGCAAACCGATTACACCGATTACTATGAGCGGACATGTGTCCGGTACTACTTATCTGTGGACACGCGATATGCCGCAAATCACCGGTATAGCTATGTCAGGCAGCGGCACGATCAGTGGTACACTATATAATAATGGTAGTACACCGGTAACTGTGACCTTTACCATCACGCCTTGGGCGAATGGCTGTCCAGGTCTGCCAAAGACAGCGACAGTAACTGTATATCCGCTACCACATGCACAAGCTGAAGCAGCGCCGAATCCGGCTTGTGAGGGCGAACTGACGTGGTTCAATGCGACCGGGGGAGTACAATATCACTGGAGTGGTCCGGGTGGATTTACCTTCGATGGTGGTCGATTTGGCCGCAACATGGAACTGAATATGGCAGGAACATACTTTGTGACCGTAACCAGCAGTCATGGTTGTACATCAACTGCAAGCGTAACCGTATCCGTAAAACCCGCACCTGTACCGACCATCAGTATCAGCCCGAATCCGGCTTGTACCGGCAATACCGTCCAATTGAGTGCTACCGGTGGTACCGGATATAAGTGGAGTGGTCCAAATGGATTTACTTCGACACAACAGAATCCGGTTATCACTAATGTCAAACTCTATCAGGCAGGTACTTATACAGTAACCGTTACAGGTGCAAACAGTTGTACAGCATCTATCTCTACCAATCTGACAGTCAATGAAACACCGGTGGGCAGCGCATGGTATGATGAAGCCACTTCCTGTGCAGGAAGTACATTACACTTGTACGCTACCGGTGGTGGTACCTACCAATGGACTGGCCCGGCAGGATTCAGTTCTACACAACAGAATCCGACCCGAGCCAACCTGAACTCAACTCACAGTGGTATTTATACCGTAGTGATTACCGGTCTTTATGGCGGATGTACGTCCAGCTATTCAGTCAATGTACAGGTGCACCCGCTACCGGCAGTAACTGCCTCGACGACTACACCGGAAGTGTGTGAAGGCGATGCCGCTTATTTGTTTGCCAGCGGCGGCAGTACTTATCAGTGGTCAGGTCCTTATGGTTACCTGAGTAACTTCCAGAATCCGATTATCTACAATATCCCGGCTTACATGGATGGTGTTTATACAGTGACTGCATCGAGTGAGTATGGCTGTACTGCTTCGGCATCAGTGTATATCGATGTTCAGACGGTCAATGCCATCGTCAATGCGACACCGAATCCGGTTCCGTACGGTGGTACATTGTATCTGACCGCATCAGGAGGTGAGTTCTATCTGTGGACTGGTCCAAATGGTTTCCATACTACTTTCCAGAATCCGATTATCTATAAGTTTACTTCAGTAAATGCGGGTCTGTATGCTTGCGTAGTCAGTACCAGAGCGGGTTGTCAGGACACAGAGATTATCCTGGTACAGGTGAAGAACCAGAATGCGCAGGATGAACCACAGTTGGAAACACGCACAGGTAAGTACGTACAGGTCTTCCCGAATCCGGCTAAGGATGTGATCCGTCTGGATGACAACTATACCGGTACGATGAACTATACGATCATTGATGCCCAGGGCAATGCAATACAACAGGGTAAGACAACTTCCGGCGATCAGATCTCAATAGATCAATTAAACGCAGGAAGTTATTACATACAGTGGACTTATTCTATTGATGGTAAATTGCAGAGCAATATCAGTAAATTTATCAAAGTGCGATAAGAGTTAAAGTTAATAAATAGGCAAAAGGCAGCTCTTTCGGGCTGCCTTTTGTTTTATTATACCTTCATTTATTTGAATTTTGATTTAGGTAAATTTTATATTGAAATGACTTCGATATGAATGAATATCTAAATAATAATTTAATAATATTTTGTATAAACGGAATATAATTCAGAAATGATGAATTGTGAAATTCCAAAAAAATAGCTTAATTTTACTTTCAACAGTTATCCATTATCTTGAAATTTTTATTCAAAAAGCCGCTTTATGAAAAATACTATTTTACTGGTGATTTTATTTTATACAGTTCCTTTATTTTCACAGGAATGGGTGCGCCAATATCCCTTTGAAGGATTTGCGCCACTTCAGGCAATTACTTTCGATGAGACTGGGGATGGCTGGTCAGTAGGTAGCAAAGGTATTGTCTTACATACAAATAATTGGGGATCATTGTGGAAAGTTGTGAATCAGGAAATATTTGATGACAATGATTTTGAATCAGTAGAGATTATCCCAGGTACTAATGGCCAAAAAGTATTGATTGGAGGCCAGGGAGTTTATTATTCATTGGATCATGGTGATAACTGGGCAAAAATGGATATTGACAATGATGTTAATGGGGTGTATCGTATTCAGGCTTATGATGCTTATCATTATGTTGTACTAGGTACCACTAAAGGAGCCCGGACTACTGATGGCGGGCAGAATTGGACAGTATTTGATATGCCGGACAACAATGCTAATGCAGCTTTTTTTATTGATTTGCAAAATGGCTGGGCAGGAAGTGGCCCCTTTGATGGCCAGCAGCTATATAAGACGACGAATGGTGGTACAACCTGGGAACTGGCAGATGATGATACATATCCACTTATCACTGATATTGCTATGATAAATGCCCAAGCCGGTTTTTTATCAGGGAGGGATTTTATGTATAAGACAAATGATGGCGGGGCGTCCTGGACTAAGATGCATGTGGATGCACAACCCTCACTGACACGTATGTTTGTCGTGAATGAACAAATTATTTGTTCTGGATTAAATAATGGATTTATTTTTTATACTTCAAATGGAGGTGTTACATGGCAACAAATTAATCCAAATCTTATAAATAGCAACAAGATAAATGATGTCTATGCTACTGCAGATGGGCGCATTTGGGCACCCGGAAAATATGCTTCCATTCAATACTCTGCAAATAATGGTGCTGTTTGGAGTGATCAGACACCAGGTGTAAAGAAATCATTATTTGACGTTGATTTTATTGGTGATGTTGGCTGGGCTGCCGGTTCCGAAGGATTATTGCTTCACACGACCAATAATGGTGCTATATGGAATAATGTAAGTTTTGATGAAGCACAAAGCTTTTTTGCCGTGTCTATGATTCAGGAGAATGGATTTACAAGTGTTGTGGTAGGGTCCACTAGCGGAAATGTGTATTATAGCTTTAATAACGGATGGCAGCTCATAGAACAAGGTTTGGGGCAAATCAGATCAATTGATGCTGTCGATAGGAATCATATTGTCGTGGCTACTGAAACTGCTATCCAATATACCTCCGATGGTGGCCAAAGCTGGCATCAATCAAACGCTCAATTACAGAATATCGCGACAGAAATTCAAATGGTGGATGAACAAACGGGTTATGTTGCAACACATGAGGGTAAAATTTTAAAGACGATTGATGGGGGGCAAACCTGGAATCCGTGTCTGGTTCGGTCAAATAATTACCAGTTCAGTGGTATTCATTTTAATGATGCTGCAAATGGGTGGGCGGTAGCCGAGCTTCAAGATTCAGTATGGGTTACTAACAATGGTGGCGACAAATGGGGCTCGTACAAGTTACCGACAAATACATTTTGGCAGGATATACAGTTTATGGATCAGGATACCGGTTATATCTCCGGCGGTGGGTCCGGATCAGGAATCATATTGCGAACAATCGATGGTGGACAGTCCTGGAAAGTAGCCTATCGGGAAATTGAGAGACTCAATAATTGTTATGTCAGACCGGGTGAAGATGCAGCCTGGGTAGTTGGTTTTGGAGGAAATATTTTACATTACTCTCCTTGCTCTATTACTCCCGATATCTCTAACCTCTCTGGTGAGATTGAACCATGTGAAGGAAATCATGTATTTTATGAAATAGATTCTAAAGGCGTGACTTTGTTTGAATGGACAGTTCCTCCAGGATGGACAATTTTGGGAAATACAAATACCGGCCGAATTGAAGTTTTAGTTGGTAAGGGTAGCGGAGATATAACTGCCCGGGGTGCCAATACTTGCGGTGATAACACTAATTTACAGTCACTTTCTGTAAGTTCATTGCCTACAAGTGAGGTGGTAATTGAGGCCTCAAACGGAACACTTAGCACAGACTTATCAGATGTATCTTACCAATGGTTGCTAAACGGAGTAGAAATCCCCGGTGCAAACCAAGCATCATTTATCCCTGATACTAGTGGTACATATAGCCTCGAAGTGACCTTCACCAATGGCTGTACGAGAGTCTCCAACGAGCTTTTAGTAGAAATAAATGCAGTTGCTGACCCCATTTATCATTCAAGAGCGATATATCCCAATCCTGTCTCTCAGGTATTATATATTGATAGATTTATGCTGGAAGAAATTTTAAGTATCCGGATAATTAATGCCAATGGTCAGCAGGTGAAATGTGAAATTGTAAATACTAATCAAATTAATGTGCGCTCTTTTAGCCCGGGATTGTATAGTATTTATTTCATCACAACTCAAGGAAATTATCTCAGTAAGTTTATCAAACAATAAATTTCATGGCAATTATATTTTTTACCCCTTGTTTATAAAATAAATAAAAAAGGAGCGGTTTTATCCACTCCTTTTTTTAATAATGCTTAATAAAAAATTTACCTATTCATTGGGCTCGGGATTATTGGAATCCTTGTCCTGTCGGGGCTGATCATTTCTACGATCATGATGGCCTCCGCGATTGTCATTTCTTCGGTCGCCATATCCACCTCTGTCATTACCCCGGCGATCATTTCCGCCGCGATTATCACCTCTGCGATTATCGCCTCTTCGGTCACCATATCCACCTCTGTCATTACCCCGGCGATTATCACCTCTTCGGTCACCATATCCGCCTCCACGATTATCCCGACTTCTGTGTTGGGTATTCTCATCTTCTTCAGGCATGTTGGCTGGTCTCGGCATCAGAGCTTTTCTGGATAATTTCAGTTTACCGGATTTCTCATCGATGTCTAGCAACTTGACCTGTATAGCATCACCCTCCTTAAACATGTCTTCCACATTATTGATCTTGTGGTAGCTCATTTCACTGACATGAAGGAGACCTTGCTTGCCATTAAACTCAACTACGACGCCAAATGGTAGTACTTCTTTTACGACTGCATCGTATGTCTCACCGACAGTTGGTGCAAAGGTGATACGCTCGATCTCAGCCATTGCTTTGAGGATATTCTCTTTATTTGGGCTGGCAATATTGACATAGCCTTTGCCATCTTTCTCTTCGATAGTGATAACAGTACCGGTTTTTTCCTGGAGGTTTTGAATGATGCTACCACCAGGGCCTATTACCGCACCGATAAATGACTTATTGATCACCATCTCTACCATTCGTGGTGCATGCGGCTTGAGGTCATCTGCAGGTTTAAGTATGCTCTCCTTCATCTTGTCTATGATGTGTAGGCGGCCTGTCTTAGCCTGATTAAGTGCCTGTTCCAATAGATCATAAGATAGTCCTTCGATCTTGATATCCATCTGACAACCACAGATTCCCTGTGTCGTACCTGTTACCTTGAAGTCCATATCTCCCAGTGCATCTTCATCACCCAGGATATCAGTAAGAATGGCAACTCTATCTCCCTCAGAGATCATTCCCATCGCAATTCCTGCTACGTGATCCTTGATTTGAATTCCACCATCCATTAAAGACATCGAACCGGCACAAACCGTTGCCATCGAGGACGAACCATTTGATTCCAATATGTCAGAAACAAGTCTGATAGTATAGGGTGTATCCGTAGGTAATACTTGTCTGAGTGAGCGGGCAGCCAGATTGGCGTGTCCTACTTCTCTTCTTCCCGGACCACGCATAGGCTTTACTTCACCTACTGAAAAGCCAGGGAAATTATAATGCAGTATAAACTTCTCAAAGGTTTGTTCGAGTGCTTTATCTACCATCTGTTCATCTAGCTTTGTACCCAGTGTCAATGATGTCAGTGACTGTGTCTCACCTCTGTTGAAAATAGCTGATCCGTGAGCTGAGGGTAGGAAGTCAATCTGTGTCCAGATAGGACGTACTTCATCTGTTTTCCTACCATCCAGTCGTACACCGTTATCCAGTAAGTATTTACGGATGGTCTCTTTTTTATATTTACCGAAGTATTCATCTATGGTAGATGCATTCTCAGTCATGAATTCTTCATCATACTCAGTAGCTAAATGCTCAGTAAGACTGTCTTTGAGTGCTTCGAGTCTTTCACGTCGATCGTGCTTGGCCAGTGCTCCGGCACATACGGCCATTATTTCAGCTTGTGCAAAATCTTCGATTTTTGCATAGAGTTCCTCATTTTTCTCAGGAATTTCATAAACTCGTTTATTCAGTGCACCGCCACCTACTTTCTGTGCCAGATCAAGTTGAGCCTGCACCTGCACCTTGATAGCTTCATGAGCAACCTTGATAGCTGCAATGATGTCCTGTTCTGAGCATTCTTTTGCCTCGCCTTCGACCATCATGATATCCTGTGCATTTGCTGCGACGATCAGATCGAGGTCAGATGATTCATTTTCAGTCTTGTCCGGCTTTATTGTAATCTGACCATAGGTCGTGCTGACCCTGACT
>CAZGKN010000111.1:0-9527 GCA_964525915.1 uncultured Saprospiraceae bacterium
GAAGGATTTAGAGAGCGGATTACAGGCTCCTGCTCCGAGTATGGGGACACCGCCATTGCGAATATTGGGGTTATTGGTGAAAGTGTAAATGTTTTTCACCTGTCCATTGATGAAAAATGAGAATTTATTCAGCATACGGGTAATCACAATGTATTGCCAGCAAGCTTTACTGTCATCGGCAAAAATCACATCTTCTACAGTTGTACCATTGTTGACTGAGAAAATAAATTGTCCTGCGGAAGGATTATACAGCAATTCATAGCCTGCTTCACCACAATCTTTCCGGATGGAAAAAACAGTCATCAAACCCTGACTTTTTGAGGTGAGTAAAGCCATCGAAAGCGTAAATTCGCTGGCAGTCACGACATCGCCCATACCTGAATTATCATCGCCGAGCTTTACAGCCTCATTGCCAGAAAACTTGTAAGCCTGGCCCCGATATCCGCATACGCATTGAATATTGCCTGTGTCGCGACCATTAAAACCGGTCAGACTATTATTTGAATTGCAATTATCAAATGAATAATATGCCAGCAGGTTTTCCTCTACCTGTGCATGCAATGACTGAAATCCTGTCAGAATAAACAGAAATAAAATAACTCGATACAATGATTAAAATTTATATTAGTAATTAACCACCAAACAGTGATTCCAGATTGTCCATCCCCCCCGGCATCAGTGAGGAAAGCAATTTCTTACTCTCCGCGGCCTGAGCTATTTTCACTTCATCCAGTACTTCATTGAATGTAACTACGAGCAGATCTTCTACCTGTTCAGAATTACTCAGATCTACTTTTGAGATATCTACTGTGATATTTTCTACGATCATGTTTCCATTCATCGTGATAGTTACCTCCTGATCCGGTGAAGAGGCGGTTATCTTTTTCTCTTCTAATTTTTTTTCCAGGAGCTTTTGTTGCTCTTCAAATCCTCCAAACATATCGTCCTTATTCTCTCTTTTATTTATTTATTTATTTCAGCAACAGAATTTGTCTGCATATCTTTTATCACCCGAAGTGCTTCCTCCAGATACACGTCTTTTCTCAGATTAGTAATAAAAGATTTATTGCGTGCGATATCTACACTATCCTTATTAATGGCAGGAAGATCTGCTTTCAGGTTTTGTGCTGTAAGACTTTCGATCACTTTAAACTGTTTATTAAACTTGTCTTCGTCCAATTTTCGTTGGTGAAGTTCGGCAGTATAAGTATCAATATTGAGTGATATATAATTCTTATCCATTTGAGTCTTTATCCGTCTGGCATTCGCATCAATACTATTAAATATCGGATTTTGACTCACCCGTTTTTGAGAGTTTTGTACTATCTGATTATAGTTATGGATTTCATAGACATCCTGACTATAGGTAGCCGGTGCAACTTTTGTCCATTCCATTGCATGTTTGTTTTCTGCTTCACCTGTCTCAATATAATTGTACATATCTGGTAGTACAATATCAGGAATGACTCCTTTGAGCTGAGTAGAACCACCATTGATACGATAATATTTCTGAATTGTCGCTTTTACATCACCCAGCGGCTTGATATCATCGTTTCCTCTGATTGCTCTGTCCAGATCAAACAAACGCTGCACTGTGCCCTTGCCATAGGTCGATTTTCCACCGATGATGATTGCCCGCTTATAGTCCTGCATTGCTGAAGCCATGATTTCTGAAGCGGACGCACTGTTTTGATTGACTAATATTACTAACGGTCCATCATACAAATAGGTCGGATCGTCATCATTCATCACATACGGGCTTCGGTCGCGGGACTTCACCTGAACTATTGGCCCTGATTTAATAAAAAATCCGCCCATTTTTATCACATCATTCAATGAGCCGCCCGGATTATTGCGCAGGTCAAGGATGATGCCGGATACATTTTCACCTTTTAGTTTTTCAATCTCTTTAGCGACATCGCTATAAGAGAACCGACCATCATTATCCTGAAAATCAGCATAGAATTTCGGTAGATAGATATAGCCTACATTGTTAACTGTACCACTTAAGTTCAGTATAGCCGATTTAGCAAATCCCTCTTCCATCAGCACCTCATCACGAGTAAGTGTGACATCTTTCATAGTGCCATTTGGTTTTTTTATAGTCAAAGTTACCTTTGTGCCTTTCTCACCACGTATTTTGGCTACTACATCATCAATTCGCATTCCGCGAATGTCAAGTGCATCACCTGTTTCTTGCCTGACCTTGATGATCATGTCATTTGCCTGAATATTTTTTTCTTTCCAGGCAGGGCCGCCTGGTACGATTTCAATTACCTTTATGTAATCACCATCTGCTTGTAGTCGTGCACCAATCCCGATGAGTTTTCCACTCATCCCTATATCAAAATCTTCTTTATCGCGGGGATCCAGATAATTCGTGTGGGGATCAAATTCACCGGCGATGATATTGTAGAAGTCATTCAGGCGGTCTTCCCGGCGTAATTTTGCGATACGGTCAAACATTTTATTGAAATCATCGAGGACATTTTTGCGACCTTCTATTTCAAACTCTGATAAAGTTTTCATTTTACCGGAGGCAGCCGTAATAGTGGAATCTTTGTCCTGCGCATCTTTCATGCGGACTACTTCTTGTAAAACTTCGTATTTTAATACACTTTTCCACCGGTTCTTTAAGTCACTGACATTTTTAGCGAAATCAAGTGAATCATATTCTACCTGGACAGAGTCCATATCATGGAATGACATCGGATGAGATAAAATGTCCTGATAGATAACTCTGGAGCGCTCGATGCCGCTATTTAACAGATTGAGACTGAGATCAAAAAAGTCCAGATTGCCGGCCTTGATCTCGTCATCAATCGTTGTCTCATAAGGTTTGAGTTTGTTGATATCATCCTGTATCAGAAAACGTTTGCCTCTGTCCAGAACATTGAGGTAATCGTCATACACATTTTTTGAAAATGTATCATCAAGGGGTAAGGGTCTGAAATGTACCTGCTCTATAAATGAAATAATAGCACGGAGTATTATTGATTCGCGTTCTGAAGTGCTTGCACTCTTTTTGGGATAGAAAGCAAAGAGGCTGGCTACACCTATAAGTAAAGCAAAAATTAAAAAAGATTTTATTTTCATAAGAAACTCTTTCAAAGTTAGTTCGTTTGATTACAAAACTAAACATTTTAAACTATTGTTCAGTTTCTTTCCTGCGAACTTGATATGAATCAGGATCAGAGTGAGAAACTCCTCGATAAACGAATATAATTTCAAAAAGTATATATAATCAAAGCCTATGTTTTCAAAATTTACTTTACATCCCTGGCATGGAGTCGATCCTCATGTCCTGACACCTGAAGTTGTGACTTGTTATATTGAGATTACTCCGACAGATAGTGTAAAGTTTGAAGTAGATAAACCATCAGGCTTGCTGAAAGTAGATCGACCTCAATTATTTAGTAATAAAGTTCCGGCTTTGTATGGTTTTATCCCACAGACTTATTGTGGAAATAAAGTAGCGGATCGATGCATGGCCAGTACTGGAAAGAGTGGTATAAAGGGTGATGGTGATCCGTTGGATATTTTGGTATTGACTGAGAGGAATATAACCCAGGGCAATATTTTATTAAGTGCCAGACCAATCGGTGGGCTGCGTATGATTGATAAAAATGAGGCTGATGACAAGATTCTCGCGGTGATGGAAGGTGATCAGGCTTATAGTCAGTGGAATACTTTGGAAGACCTGCCTAAGCCATTTCTCGACCGATTGCTTCATTATTTTCTGACTTATAAAAATATTCCCGGTAGGGATGAAAAACCTACGGTCGAAATTGCAGAGATTTATTCTATTGACGAAGCACGAAAGGTGATCATAGATAGTATAGTGGATTATAAAGTCTTAGTGGGTGATCAATCTTAAGGTGATACTACAGTAAGCCGTTTGGAGAAGATTACTTTGCCGGAAGAATCCTGTAAAGCATATATATATACACCAGGTTTAAGCGAACTGATATCCAGTTTGTCATTTTTGTAATTATTGATATAATAGGCTTTCTCGAGTTCCAGTGTGCCTATCAGACTATAAATCTTTAGTTGATACCGACCTGCAGGGATATTGATCATTTCCAGGTTGATCTTACTGGTAAAAGCAGGATTGGGGTAGATAGACATTTTAGGTACACCTTCGACTACTGTTTTTTTAGCGGCTGATTTTCGAGTAATGAAATATTGTGCTGATTTGACTTGATTCAATTCATCGTTTATATCCAGGCTCAATACTGGCAGTGTGCTTCCCGGCTCGAAGAAAAATACTCTTTTGGAATGCAAGGGCAGATCAAGTTTGCCATTGAGGAACGGTGTAACATCAATCCAGTTTGCGCCTTTATTCTTTAATAAATATTTGTAATTGTAGTCTTCGGTTTCTGTAACCCGCTTGACTACTTTGAGATGACTGCCTCCCAGATACATCTCACCTGATCCATCGACGAAGACACTGCGATTGAGTTCCACCTGCAGCTGAAAACTATCGGGAACTACAGGAAACTGATTGATTACATCTTCATTGAGCTGGCTGGTTTCATACATGAGCTCCATGTAAGTAGTAAAGTTGCGTGATGAACCTTGCCCTAAATTACCATAATTCTGCATCAACACCGGATCATAGGTAAATGAGCTATTCCGGCCCAAACCAAATGGGTCTTGCCCTGAATAGCCGGCCTGATTGAATTTGTTTTTACCCTGTATAAAGTAAGAAATATTGCCAAAATTATCTTTCAATGCCAGATTTGCTTTGTTGTAAATCACAGCAGTTTTTGTAGCTGGGACATATACATCATAGTAAAAGACCAATCCGGACTGCAGGTATCCAAAGTCCCAAAAATCCACTTTTCCCTTGGCTGGTACGGTTTTAATCCTGGGGTCAGTTACGGTCTGAAAATAAATTTTTTTTCCGGCCACAGGATTGATTACCTGTGCGTGTACCGACAGATACAAAAGGCTACAGAATGCCGTAGTGAGAAATTTCCAACTAATCTTACCGTATGCCATTTGAGCAAATTAAGCACAATTTAATGGCTTTCTGATAAATTCTTTTCTTCTGCAAAAAATTGATTTACTATATCTTCATCAGCACCGGTGGAAACACTGGTCGATAATCTTGTTTTTCGATAGCCTGATCCGGGTATAAACGCACTGAGGTAGATATGGTAGTATTCCTGAAGGTCTATCTCACAATAGACATGTGCAGAGTGAATCTCATGCTCAGCCATTTTCTTTTGTATCCGACGTTCTATATTTGACGCGCGGCTTACCCGGGATTCATTGAGGTCCAGTAGTATTTCTCTGATTTCACTAAATGACTTAAGACAGACCGCCGCAATAACATTTTCACCTGCTGGTGGAATTAATTCTCTGGGATTGAAATCAAAGTAACTATCGAAAGCTGACAGGTCAATTTTATTATCCTGTTCATTGTCCAATAATACAACACCATCATATTTACTGCCCGGTTCTTCAGATACCATTTCGTATTTGAATTCGGGTAAAATGTCTTGTAATTGGTGTAATACATTTTCTGAATCACAGCCGATCAGCGCATCTTTCTCTAATCGTACCAGGTGGTTGGCAGGTTCTGAAGCAGCTTTATATCTGATCCTTATCATCGGTTTGTCACGCTGCAGTAATGCACCAATACTGAGCTGATCATTACCACCGATCGGGATTAGCTGAATAGGGATGAGCGCAATGTCAGCAACCGGTATTGATAAATCCCCAATTGTTGATTCCAGGTCATTCCCGCGCGTTACATTTTTAATTTGCTCCCATTGTACTTCAGTATTCGTTTCTAATTTTGTGATAAAATCAGAAATAACAGTGTTGAATTTTTCTGGTAAATTATTTAGATATTTTTTCATGTTTTATTCAAATAAAGTTGGATCAATCGGTTCATTAATCTGAAATGAAGAATTATGTATTGTAATCGGTTCGGGCACCCGGCCACTTACCTTTTGAATGGATGGGAATAATATTCCGTTATAATCTTTATAATCGCTATAATATACGGTCTCTGTATTTCCATTTTGGTTGAAAATTTCAGATTTTACTTTTAACGCTGTATTTACACTGTAATATTCGTGCTTGGTGAGTTTATCGGGAAACACAACTTCGATCTTATGTACTTGTTCTCCTCACAGGGTGTCCTGACCGAGATAGGTCAATTGAGCTTTTGTTCCCGTGTAGAGCAATTCATCGATGATGGAGGACGCTTCAGTGAGCTCTCTGATCTCATCAGCGCTAAGATCCTGTGTATTGCCATTGATAGTGGTAGAACCTTTATTGTCTTTGATGATCGTTTTTTGAATCGGCTTTCCATTCATCTCCATCAGTAAATAAAATTTATCCGGATACTGAAAGTAATTGTACCCCGTAAAATTCGTCTCATTGAGCGTAAAAGAATATTTACGCTGTGAAGTTCGTATCGAATCAAATTTGTCTAAAGCATTTATCTTTTCCAGATATTTATGTATGATCAGTTGTGCAGATTGTGGATTTTCGGTTGAAATAAAATTCAGTGGTTTCGCATCAAAACTATAATATCTTATCGCTTCTTTTGACACAAAGTTTGTGAGCTCTGCTGAGATTTCTTTTTTATTTCCTACGATAATAATATTTGCTGCTTTGGGATGCAAATAACGTTTTGCTGCTGAGAGTATTTCTTCCGGTGTAATTGCCTGAATTGATTTAATGTAATTTTTATAGTAATTTTCAGGAAGATTGAATCGTGAGATGTCCAGCGCAAACTGAGCCAGGACTTTTGGGTTTTCCAATGATCGGGCAAATTCACCGGTAATCACATTTTTAACATCTTCAAGTTCGGTATTACTTACTTTTTCTGTGCATAAAATCTGCATTTCACTAAGTATTTCCTTGATGGCAGGAATAGTCACTGCATTACTTACACTGGTACTGATTGAGAAAACACCATTATCCGGATCAGAGGAGAGTTGTGAACGAATTCCATAGGTGTAGCCTTGTTTCTCTCGTAAATTTTCATTGAGCCTGCTGGAAAAATACCCACCTAAAATATCATTCATCAGGTTTGCCTGGAGGATATTTTTATCATCCGGGCGCAACTGAATCGGATAAGTTACCATGATGAGTGATTGGACTGCATTCGGACGATCCACGATATTTACAGTAAGAGATTGTGGAGGTTGAGCCGGTGCTAAAGTTTGCTTTTTATAGTTCGTAGAATTCCATGAACCAAAATACTTATTACTCAGGCGCTCAGCTTCAGTAAGGCTGATATCTCCTTCTATAATCAGATAAGCCGATGCGGGATCAAAGGTTGTCTGATAATAATTGCGGATTTTATCGATATTAATTGCACCCAGGCTCTCCGTAGTAAGGATCTTGCCTTGAGGAAGCTTGTCGCCAAAATTAACTGTACGTGCTATATTTCTTGCAATTGACTCCGGCGAATCTTTCTGGGATTCAATGGTGGAATAGGTCTGGCGGATAATTTTATTTAATTCATTCGTATCTAAAGCAGGGTGTAATATTGCATCAGACAACAGCGAAAATATTTGTTCTGCATATTTACTCAAGCCATTTCCATAGGCGCCTTTTGCATTGGTGGTGATATTGGCCCCCAGATTGTCTATGGCTTTATCGAATGCTTCTTTTGTCAGGGATTGTGTGCCATGTGATAGTAATTCCCCGGTGATGTCACCGGTACCAGCCGGGTATTCCAGGGGCATTTTCCCATTATCAATAAATAATTGGATATTAATTAGCGGCAGTTTTGGGTTCTGTACCAATATAACTTTTACACCATTGGTAAGTGAAAATTGCTGTGCATCTGCGATGTTTATTTGTGGTGCTGGTCCTGCTGTTGGTATAGTATTTCGAAAACTTTCATCTTGTTGCTGATTCATGTGCATAAACTGAAGATTTGTTTTATTACATCCAGTGTAAAAAAATAGAGAAAATAATATTATAAAACCCGATAGTCGCATACTGTACAATGGATATTCATCTGACTACTGATGTACTGCCTGGTTTTTAGGTAGCCAATACAATGTAACACGATTGCTCTTACTTAAATAGTTGCGTGCGGCTTCTCTGATGTCTGCTCTGCTTATTGATTTATAGATATTGATTTCTTCATTGACATGTGCTGTATTATTCAGATAGGTATAATTGGTTGCCAGATCTTCCGCAATATTGAGCAATTTGGTACGCCGGTCAAGCATTTCATATTCAGTAATATTTTGCAGTTTATCATATTCTTCCTGTGTGATAAGCTCTTCTCTGAGTTGTTCGACGATTCCATTCATTTCATTTTCCAGCGAATCAGCTGATACACCAATAGTAGCAATGGCAAATTGCAGGTAAACACCCGGATGTTCAAGCTGAAAAGGGAAAGAACCTACATAGGCGGCTATTTCCTTCTCATCAACTAATTTGGTAGAAAGTCGGGAACTGGCCCCACTGGATAAAATGTCGGAAAGTAATTTAATCGTATAGAATTCTTTTGAGCCATAAGCTGGTATTCTGTACAATTGAATCACTGCCGGTAACTGAACATCGTCATAGACTGTATCCCGGATCTCATGAACCAATGGTTTGTCATAGGGTGGGGGAATGTTGCGTGGCGCAGTTCCCCGTGGAATAGTACCGAAATATTTTTCTACCCATGCTTTACAAGTTGCCGGGTCAAAGTCACCGGCGATGGTTAATACAGCATTGTCCGGAACATAGTAAGTATCGTAAAACTGTTTGTAATCTGCATCGCCGGCTGCATCCAGATGCTCCATAGATCCGATGGTAGTCCAGCGGTAAGGATGATCTGTAAATGCCCGCTTCATGCTCTCTTCTACCAGTGTGCCATAGGGTTGATTGTCATATCGTTGCCGGCGTTCTTCTTTGACTACTTTTCGTTGGGTCTCTATGCCCTTATGGTCCACCTTTGCATGGAGCATCCGCTCTGATTCCATCCACAGGCCGGTTTCCAGACGATTCGATGGGAACACTTCATAATAAAAGGTTCTGTCATTGGAGGTATTGGCATTGACAGTGCCACCAAGGCGCTGTACAGTCTTGATATAATCTCCCCGGTTGATATTTTCTGTACCCTCAAATAAGAGATGCTCAAAGAAGTGCGCAAAACCTGTTCTATCGTCTGTTTCATTTTTCGAACCGACATGATACATGACGGAGATTACCACAACGGGAGTAGTCGTATCCCGATGCAAAATCACATGCAGGCCATTGCTCAGATCATATTCACTAAATTGGATGGATTGTTGGGCAGACAAGGTATGTTGAGTCATTAATATTATTGTTAATACTTTGAAAATCAATATTTTGCTTCGCATTGGCTTTGCTTTACAAACGGCAAATGTAAAGAATGATTTGCCGTGAAAAGACCAAATTTATAAAAAAATCACGGGATAGTGCTAAGTGGTCTAAAGTGCAAATAAATAAAAAGAGGAGCCTGGACTCCTCTTTTCTATTGTTGACCGACAAGGATTCGAACCTTGACAAACAGAACCAAAATCTGTTGTGCT
>CAZGKN010000112.1:0-6303 GCA_964525915.1 uncultured Saprospiraceae bacterium
AGTTATTCCGGAAGCTGGAAAAGTAAACCAAAGTTTACATCATGTGAAGTACAATTAAAAGAAATGTCATCTTCGATTATACATCGGATGAAAATGCTCTAATGTATCTTTTAAATAATTGAGATCCAGGTGTGTATAAATCTCAGTAGTGGTGATACTTTCATGTCCGAGCATGTCTTGTACCGCTTTCAAGTCTGCCCCGCCTTCGACCAGGTGCGTGGCAAAAGAATGGCGGAAGGTGTGCGGACTGATATTTTTATGGATACCGGCTGCATCTGCATACTGTTTGGTAAGGTGAAAGATCATTTGGCGGGTCAGGGCAGCACCTCTGCGATTGAGAAACATGTGATTTTCGAAACCGGGTTTGGCCATAATTTGTCTTCGTTCGCCACTGAGGTAAAAATCAATTTGTTGAATCGCTTCTTCACCAATGGGTACCAGTCGCTCTTTATCATTTTTTCCGATCACCCGGATGAATTCCACATCCGGAAAATATCCGGCAAGTTTTAAACCGGTCAGTTCGCTGACTCGGAGGCCACAGGCATACAATACCTCGAATATTGCCCGGTTGCGATGCCCCTGCGGCTCACTGAGATCTATGACTGACAGAAATCGCTGTACTTCTTCAATAGATAAGACCTCCGGAAAATACAAAGGCAACTTCGGCCCGCGGACAAATTCCATCGGATCTGATATGATCAGGTCTTCGACTTTCAGATAATCAAACCAGGCACGGATACCACTAAGGATTCTTGCCTGTGATCGCTCACTGATACCCAATTCGTGAAGAAATAATATGAAATTGATAATGTGGTCATTTTTGATACCCTGGGGCAAGATCTGTGGGTGATGTTCATTGATAAACCAGTATAGTCGTCTGACATCGCTGAGATAACCATCGATCGTATGAGCAGAATTACCTTTCTCTAAGCGCAGATAGAGTTCGAAACTACGGATAGCGCTCTGCCAGTCCATATCAGGAGGGCATGAATTTCATCTGATAGTCGGCAACAATCTTTCCCTGACGGATTGCATCGAGCTTACGCCGGATTAATTGTTTTTTAAGTGAACCTAACTTTTCAGTAAACAGTTTGCCGTGATTATGATCCAGTTCATGTTGGATGACCCGTGCTTCATATCCATCAAACGCTTCAACATGTTCAATAAATTGTTCATCCAGATAGCGGACATGAATCTTCTCAGGCCTGTCCACATCGCCCCGGATATTTGGGATAGAAAGGCATCCTTCTTCCATTGTTTTTTGTTCGGGTGCAAATTCCAGGATTTCAGCATTAATAAATGCCTGTTTGATGCCTATTGTATCAGAATCATCTTCTTTTTTCAACTGTACTGTATCTACTACAAACAGATTAATCGGGATCCCGATCTGTTGTGCGGCTAATCCTACACCATGCGCATGATGCATAGTTTCGAACATATTTGCGATTAGCTCAGTCAACCCTTCATACGTTGCATCAATGTCTTTCCCTTTCTTTTTTAGTACCGGATGACCATAAGCATATATTGGTAAAATCATATATTATTTTGATTTAATAATGTTTTAAATAATCCTGCAATATTACGACCGCAGCTATTTTGTCAATGAGTTTTTTATCTTGTCTTTTTTTCTTTTTTGCACCGGAAAGGAAAATAATCTCTTTTGCTTTCGCAGAGCTGAATGTTTCGTCATGCAAAAGTATTTGTTTTGCAGGAAACTTCTGTTCGAGGAATCTTTTTAAGGCTAATATTTCATCATCGAAATACATCAGGTTCCCATCCGGATGTGACGGTCGGCCGATAACTATGGCTGAAACCGGTTCTGTGTTCAAATAAGTATTCAACCATACTCTGAGTTGTTCAGTAGCAATAGTGTCGATCGGATGAACGGCAATACCCAGTACATCAGTTGCCGCCAATCCGCACTTTTTAGTGCCATAATCTATGGCTAATATGCGCTCATGTTTTCTTTCTTCTCCCATTTTTCAAATAGAACAGTGTTTTGGCATGAGAAGTTTGAAAGATTGTATTTGCTTCACGAATTAAATCTTCTGTGGTGATACTATGGTAAATGGCTGTCTCGCTATTGATTAATCGGGCATCGCCCAGGAATTCAAAATAACACAGATTGATTGCTTTATTTACTGTCGAATATTCTGAAAACTCAATGGTGGTCAAGGTTTTATTTACAGCTTTTTTTAGTTCATCTTGTGGGATTGGCACAGATTTTATCTTCTCCAGTTCTGCCCAGATACATTGCTCCACCTTTTGGAGATCTGCCTGTCTGTTGCATTTGCCTTCGATGATGAGTACACCGGGTCCCGCTACATCATTGGTATATACCTCTACTTCATACAGAAGCTTTTCCTTATTGATCAAGCGTTCATAGAGGCGGGATGATTTACCGCCACTGAGTATCTCAGTCCACAGATCAGCACTGTAATATTCTCTCGCCGAACGTCTGGCTATGGGAAACCCCATAAAGATTGCATCAGCCGGAACATTACTTTTTATTGATTTTTGTACTGAAAGTTCAGTATTGAAATTATCTGTATTAAAAGGCAGGGTTGCGCCTTTGCCCCGGGGTACAGACCCGAATTCAGCATTGATCAGTGCTGTGACCTGATTGACATCGAATCGTCCACTCACAGCCAGGATTGCATTGGATGGGGAGTACATTTCCGCATACCATTGTTTGATTCTGTCAAGATTTATCGCCTGGATTTCATTGACATCCCTCCCAATCACCGGAATGTTATAAGGGCAATCCGGATAGACCATATCACCGAATTGATGCCAGAGATCTCCATAAGGTTCATCGGTACAGGTCTCATAGAATTCCTCGATGACTACCTTTCGCTGGACATTAAATTCTTTTTCTCTAAGCATCAGCGAACGCATCCGGTCAGCCTCCAGTGACAGGTAGAGCGGGAGATTTACTGCCGGGCCATAGCTGTAGTAAGTTGCATAATCACTACAGGTAAAAGCATTGTTTTCTCCACCAGCCTTCTGTAACGGTACATCGTAGGAGGGTACAGCCGGCGTCCCGGTAAACATCAGGTGTTCAAACAAGTGAGCTAATCCGGTGTAGCCTGCTTCCTCATAGATAGTGCCTGCGCGATAGAGTATATTGACTGCCGCTGAGTATTTGTCAGGTTCAGGATGCAGTAAGACGGTAAGTCCATTGTCCAAGGTAAACCGGGTAAATTCTACCATATATCAATCAGGTGTGACATTAAATCGGCTGTCCTTATTTATCTTCTTCATAAACCGCATTACCAAACAGTCTGAACCCAAGTGATAACTCAAAAGTGTAATTGAAGACCCGTTGTTCCGGGAAAGTAATCGGATTACCCTGATAATCATAGCCACTAAATCGCAGTGAATAGATTTGTTTTGATGCATCCGGCTGAAACATGATTTGTGCAAACAAAATATGTAGCCCGATAGGAATATCGATTCCGCCACCGACATCCAGACCATAGTTAAACCGGCGTACATAATCACCGAAGCCCTGATACGTTGTGCCTAACTCGTATTTCAAGGTATATTCACCACGTAATGCCAGACAGTAAAAGAATTTGTCTGAAGGTCCGAAATGTTTTCTCGCCCCAAAAGCTAAAGCTACATTGTGAAACTTATTACGGATGTTATATGACGGGTAATCTATACCATTATTGTCCTGATAAGACTGTACATGCTGCTGCATACCCCGCTGATGATAACCCAATTCGCCAAAAAAAGCAAATGGGCTGCCCGGATCATAGGATTCCAATGCCAGCGCCACATGGAATGCAGGTAGCGGAGAGTTATTTCCAATTCCATTCCAACGCTGCATTGCCAGGCTTGGCCCTACCCGTATGGATTTAATGGTATATTGTGCATTCGCCTGACCTAATATACATATAGAAAACGCGAATGTCAGACATATTTTGGTTAGAATGTGTCTCATCAGATAATCGTGTAATTTTTATAGCCCAATTCAATTCCGAAAAGCCGAAAGATAAGGTTTTTCATTCGTTCTTTTATACTGAGCGAATTAAATGAAATATCATATTCGAATTGCCAATTTTTATTTTGTATTCGCTCTTTCATCACTTCTGGATGTGATTCTGTAAATCGTTGCAGCGCGTCAATATTATCCCGATAATTGTATTCCTCTGCCTTGACTACATTTTGGTCTATCCATTGATTATCGTGCCAGTAACGGTGAAAATTCTCCTGTTTACGCTGCATTGCTTCCGGTGGTTTTACCCAACCATAATGGTAGATGCAGGCATTGACAGGGCTGACGTGGAGTTTTTCATTGGTATTCTTCCGAAAGCCCTGTGCATCTTTATAGGAGTAAATGGTTTTATTGTTTCGAACGACACGAATCTCCTTTCGATACCAGTTGCTGGCCATGCCGGTATAATCGTACGATCCATAAAAATGTTTATAGTCAAATAGCAAGCCATCTACTGCTGTCCTGTCCAGATTTTGAATCATAGCTTCCCGGATCACCGGGATGTACTTCTCATGCAAAACTTCATCCCCCTGTATGTAAAATGCCCAGTCTGACTCCATCGGAATAGCCTGAAAAGCTTTGTCTGTCTCGATCGCTAGCACGCGCCCGCCGCTGCGCTGGTCCTCATCCCATACTGTATCAATGATGATGATCTTTTTCGGGTCAATTGCCTGGATCAGACTCCGGGTGTCATCCTCTGACTTACCTACGGCGACATAGAAATTATCACAGAGTGGTAAGACAGAGCGGATTGCTTCCACGACCGGATAGTCATAAATAATCGCATTTTTAATAAAACTAAATCCGCTGACTTTCATAGATAAGGCTCTGATTCTGCAAAATTATAATGGATTGAATAAATCTGAGATCAGGATCTTCCTTCCTTTTAATATACCGAATGAAAAGTAATTTCACACGATTCAAATTTATATCAGACCGTCATTAATCCCGGGTAAAAGTATTGAGAATATTTAGGTATTCACTATTCTTGTTTAAAATCGTTACCAGTATCACAGTGAAAAATGGTCAATCAGTTCAATCATTATTCAAATAGGATTTTTGCTATGACCTAACTGCACATTTTATTTTTTGAAGGGATCTCTGAATGTTATTTATAAATTAGCATATAAAAACCAGAAATTTTACCCTAAAACCAAATCATATTTGGATGGCTATCAAATACTTATGATTGCGTTAACAAAGTTGTAATATTTATAGACTAAACTTCTTGGTAGATTAGCAACACCTTCTTACCTTTGCAGCGATTTTCGGGGATCGTTTTGACCCGGAGATGTAAAAAAGAAACTGAATGGATCGGGGATTGAGATTTTTCTTGTTTATTTTACTGATAATCGGACTGCAGATTTTTATTTCTCAGCCGGTAATGGCAAGCGATTCAAATGCACCTGAAGCAGCCGAAGCAACTCATGAAGGTGGCGATCACGCGAAAGAATGGCATATTAATGATATGATTTTTGGTCACATCAATGATGCCAATGAATATCACCTGTTTGAAGAAGTAGTTTTTCCTTTACCTTGTTTTCTGTATTCCCGTACTGATGGATTTACATTCTTCATGTCATCTGCTCTGGATCACGGCCATAAAGCGATCAATGGATACGTACTGGATCATGGAACTGTGCAAAAAGTGAAATCATCAGACTTTCCGACCGGCGAGGTGAGTGTAGGCCATATCACACACGAAATGAAGGAAGGCAAAGAAATAGGATTTGTGGAATATCAGGGTCAGACATACGAACTTGAAGGTCCATCAAAAATTGGTCAGTCCACTTCTTTTATTGATTTCAGTATTACAAAGAATGTGGCATTGATGATTATTGCGGCATTATTTCTGTGCTGGTTGTTTATTGGTTCTGCCAATGCATACAAGAAGCGTCCGGGACAAGCACCTACAGGTAAACAAAACCTGATGGAGATTTTTGTAAACTTCATCATTGATGATGTGGCTAAGCCGATGTTGGGTGATAAATACATGAGATTTCTGCCATTCTTGTTGACTATATTTTTCTTCATACTGGCGCTAAACTTATCGGGTTTGATCCCATTTGCCCCCTTTGGTGCAAATGTTACAGGGAATATCACAGTGACGATGGCTCTGGCGATTATCACTTTTATCTTAGTCAATATCAATGGTAATGGCAACTACTGGAAACATATCCTCTGGATGCCGGGTCTGCCGGTAGCGATGAAGTTGTTCATGGCACCGATAGAGATCATGGGTATTTTTATCAAACCGATATCATTGATGATCCGATTATTTGCGAATGTTACCGCAGGAC
>CAZGKN010000112.1:6313-9273 GCA_964525915.1 uncultured Saprospiraceae bacterium
TCGTGGGTCTGATATTTATCTTTGGTAATCTCGGTGAGAGTATAGGTGGAGCTACGGCAGGTGCAGCGATTGCTGTTCCATTTACCTTATTTATGAACCTCATAGAAGTTATCGTAGGTTTAATTCAGGCATTTATATTTACGATCCTGGCGGCATCGTATCTGGGAGCGGCTACAGAAGAATCACATCATTAAAAGAAAGAAATTAGAACTAAATAAATTTATTAATTAACTAAATAATTTTACACTATGTATTCAGCGATTGGAGCAGGATTAGCAGCGATAGGAGCCGGTATCGGTATCGGACTCATCGGTAAGGGTGGTATGGAAGCAATTGCACGCCAGCCGGAAGCTGTAAACGACATTCGTAATAACATGTTGATTGTTGTGGCATTCGTGGAAGCGGTGGCGCTTTTCGCGGTGGTTGTTTCATTGATCAAATAAGAAATAACAAGCCAAAAATGCCCGTCATTGGGACGGTTGGTCAGGATGACGGGCTATTTAATCCTTTTTTGAAAATATTAATGCTATAATACAATGATTTTTTTAGCAGAATTTAATGTAATAAAACCTGATTTTGGTCTGTTCTTCTGGACGGTTATCATTTTTATCGTTCTATGGACGATCTTAGGTAAGAAAGCCTGGAAGCCGATCGCCAATGCACTGAAGGACAGAGAGGATTCTATCCGTGAAGCGCTGGCTTCTGCGGAGACAGCTCGTGCTGAATTGACCAATCTGAAGTCTGAGAATGAGAACTTGTTGGTACAGGCTCGTGAGGAACGTACTAAAATGCTCAATGAAGCCCGTGAATCTGCGTCTAAGATAGTTGCTGATGCGCGGAATAAAGCGAAGGAAGAAGCCGGAAAGGTGATGGAATCTGCCAAACTCGAGATTGAGCACGAAAAGAGAGCAGCTATTGAAGCAGTGAAGAATCAGGTAGGACTCATGGCGGTACAGGTAGCTGAATCACTGGTGAAAAAACAATTGACTAATGATCCTGCTCAGGTAGAATTGGCGCAGACATTAGCTAAAGAAATCAAACTGAACTAAATCGTATGTCAGTAAATCAGGTTGCAGGCAGATATGCCAAATCTTTGTTGGATCTGGCAAACAGTATAAATAAATCAGAAGCTATCCTGAAGGATATGCAATTATTGGGAGAGTTGGCAGATAACAGAGAAGTATATCTGTTATTGAAAAGTCCCATTATCTATCCTTCTACAAAGCTTAGTGCCATGAAGAAGTTGATTGGCGATGCCATCGACCCTGTGTCAATGCGATTTATCGAACTGACAATAAAGAAAGGCCGGGAAAAAATGCTTCCTGAGATAGCTGATGCGTATAAAAGTCAGTACAATAAGGCACATAATTTATTAGTCGTTAAAGTCACTTCTGCTACAGCGCTGGATCAGACTACCCGACAAACTATTATCGATAAGGTAAATACACTTACCGGCAACAATATGACCATAGAGATTCACACCCATATCGATGCTTCACTCTTAGGTGGTTTTATCATTGAGTATGGCGACATGCTGTATGATGCCAGTGTAAATAGCCAGGTGAATAAACTCAAGAACTCATTTAGTAAAAATTAATTTTCTTTAAAATAAACAGATCATGATAGGTGTAAAACCGGATGAAATTTCAGCGATTCTAAGACAGGAACTTTCTGGCTTCGATACAGAGGCGGAACTACAAGAAGTAGGTACCGTACTACAGGTAGGTGACGGTATCGCCCGTGTCTATGGACTGACCAATGCCAAATCAGGAGAATTGGTGGAGTTTGAGACTGGAGTACAGGCAATAGTGCTCAACCTGGAAGAAGACAATGTGGGTGTGGTATTGTTGGGTGAGTCTGACGGTATCAAGGAGGGTTCACGAGTGAAAAGAACTAACACCATTGCGTCACTGGATGTCGGAGAAGGGTTCCTGGGTAGAGTAGTCAATCCATTAGGTCAGGCTATCGATGGTAAAGGAGACATTGCTGGTGTGAAGTACAATATGCCGCTGGAGCGTAAAGCACCGGGCGTTATCTTCCGTCAGCCTGTAAACGAGCCTTTACAGACCGGTATCAAAGCGATCGACGCTATGATTCCGATTGGTAGGGGACAGCGGGAATTGATCATCGGCGACCGTCAGACAGGTAAGACAGCCATCGCGATCGACACCATCATCAATCAGAAAGAGTTTTATGAGCGGGGAGAGCCCGTTTATTGTATCTATGTAGCTTGCGGACAGAAAGCATCAACAGTAGCTCAGGTGGCTAAGACACTGGAAGATGCCGGTGCGATGTCCTATACGACGATCGTAGCTGCTTCTGCATCAGATCCCGCACCATTGCAGTTTTATGCACCGTTTGCCGGTGCTTGTATCGGTGAATTTTTCAGAGACACCGGACGTCCGGCACTGATCATTTATCAAAGCAGGCTGTTGCCTACCGTGAAGTTTCGCTGTTGCTGAGAAGACCTCCGGGACGTGAAGCTTATCCTGGTGACGTATTCTACCTGCACTCCCGTTTGCTGGAGCGTGCAGCGAAAGTAATCAGCAATGACCAGATAGCTCAGAATATGAATGACCTTCCTGAATCATTGGTTAAAGCCGGAATCGTACGTGGTGGCGGATCACTAACTGCGCTACCGATCATCGAGACACAAGCCGGTGACGTTTCTGCTTATATCCCGACAAACGTAATTTCAATTACCGATGGTGAGATATTCCTGGAGACAAACTATTTCAATGCGGGTATCCGACCTGCGATCAACGTTGGTATTTCCGTAAGCCGTGTGGGTGGTAATGCGCAGATCAAGTCAATGAAAAAAGTGTCCGGTACATTGAAACTGGATCAGGCACAGTATCGTGAATTGGAAGCATTCGCTAAATTCGGTTCTGACCTGGATGCGGCTACCAAGAATGTTTTGGAAAAAGGTGCGCGAAACGTGGAAGTATTGAAACAAGCAC
>CAZGKN010000113.1:0-3087 GCA_964525915.1 uncultured Saprospiraceae bacterium
GCTGTCTTCACCCAGATTGCTTAGATGGCGGGCATTATTATCTGCAACTTTTAAGTATTTAAATGCTTCACCGGACTGTCCCATATTACTCAGTACTTCGGCTTTTAAGATTGCAGCATCCAATATAGACTGGTGATATTGTTCCTCAGTTGTAGCCCGGAGGGAGTTATAAAGGCAGCTTGCATAGTACAAAGAAGAGTCCTGAATCCCCATTTTCTGATAGCAATTAGTGAGCATTTCATAGATATGGTTTTCACTTTGTTTGTTATTATTCTTTTTTATATTTTCTAATTGAATCTGCAGCGTTGCAATCGCAGTCTGATAGTTACCTTTTAGTATATTAAACTGTTGATGTTTTGGAAGATAATATTGTACCAAATCGGATGAATTTTTATAGTATTTACTTTTAGTTATACTATCAATGAGTTCATTAGAATATTTTTCGGCTAAATCGTAAATGCCTAACTGGTAATAACAAGCTGATACATTCCCTAAAACATACAGATGATCTCCATAAGTACCCTTTTTTAGTTTTTTGCTGCACTGATCACTAAGTAAGTTATATTTTAGTGCATTTTTAAAATCACCGTTTTGCTCATATCCCACGCCCAGATAGTCATAAATCGCAGATATTCGTCTATCAGGATAGGTAAACTTTCGCAGTATAATTTCTTTTGCGCGGTGGAGTGATTGGATACTTTCGTAAGTCTTATTGTCATTGTACAAAATAATACTTTTTGCAATAAGAAAATCGGAATATGCAGTAGAGTCAAAATGTGTCTGTTTATCCAGTCTTTTCTCCAGGTCAGTAAAGTATGGATAAGCATCCTTTACATGTTGCATCCGCTCAAAAGCCACTGCATATTCTATCGAATACTTGAGTAAAGAATCTACCTGATTTTGTTGGCGCCAATGGCTGAAAGCAGCATTAAATGCGATTATGGCTGTATCGAATAAGTTATCATTGTAGTATTTATTTGCTCTTTGTATTTCGGTTAAATGTGGCTTGTCATCTGGATTTGAAGAAGTGTCTGAACAGGAACACAAAAAAATGTATATAAAGGAAAGAAATAATAGATAATATTTTTGGCCAATTAAATACATTCTGAACTTATAATGCTTGGAAAGAATAAATATACCCTAAATTTTGCTGACATTCATGACTCTGGTTCTATTTGTTAGCGATACGAAAAAAAGAAATAGCAGGGAAGTGAATGGATTGAAATTTGGAATTGCAGCAATTTGGTTTAAATTAATGTAAATTTAGCCTTCTATAATCAATGTATTGAGATGGCAGAGCAGAGTTTATACGAGTTGCTGTTGCAGCAGGATTCATCTGCATTTGATTTTCTGTATTCCAGGTTTTTTCCTACTGTCAGACTATTTGTTAAAGACAATAGTGGTAGTGAAGATGATGCACAGGACATTTTCCAGGATGGAATAATTGCTTTATGGGATCAAATGGTCAATGGGAAATATACCCATCAATCAGATCTTAAATTAGGTAATTATCTGCTGATGATATGTAAATATCGATGGCTGGAACGAGTAAAAAGTTACGGATTTAGGAATAAAAAAGCAATGGGCCCGGATTTTAGCATAGAAAATGATGACATAAGTCAACTTCAGTCTATGATAGATAGTGAAGAGGTTCAGCAATTGAACGATTCTTTTCATCAGTTAAATCAGAAGTGTCAGGAGATATTAACCTTATTCTTCTATGAACGAAAGAGTTTTGCAGAAATAGCTGACATTCTGGGATACACTGAAAACAGTACGAAGAATGAAAAGTACAGATGTATGATCAAATTAAAAGAACTATATAAAAAGTAAAATGATATTTACAGAGGAAAATATAAGAGACTATGTACAGGATGTGGCGAGCGATGAGCTGAGAACACAGATAGATAAAGCAATCGAATCAGATCCTGAATTAAAGATGCACATAGATTTGCAACGGTTGGCAAATAAAGCAGTTCATTTATCAATTCTAAAAAACAAACTGGATAAAGCACAAGGCAGATTTATTGATAGTGAGAATCAAAAGAAAGCGAATTTATCTCCGAAGACTACTCCCAGAATACTCAGCCTGAGACCTTTACTTTCATTGGCTGCTATATTGATTCTGGCGGCTGTATTATCCATTGTAATCATCCGGTCATATCAAAGTCCGATGCCCTATGAAGCGTACTTATCCGGTGATCCCGGGTTGCCTACATTAATGGGTGACCATACAGATTCTTTGCAGTCAGCCATGGTGGATTACAAATCAGGAAAACTGGCACAGGCAGAAATAATATTGAATGAGCTTAAGAATACACATAGGAGTGATGATACTTATGCCTACTATTTGGCGAATATTGACCTGAAAAGAAAAGAATTCGATAAGGCTTATACCGCTTTTTCACTCTTGCTTGCATCATCGAAATACAAGATTCATGCACAGTGGTATATTACATTGCTCGATCTTAAAAATGGGAAAAAGTCAGCAATTGATGAACTGCATAAGATAGCAGCTGATCCCAATAATGTCTATGCCAGAGATGCAGCTAAGCTACTTGATGAGATGGAGTAAGTGTACCGGCAGGAAACTGCATTGTCACACAATGGAGTGAACCATGCTGCCAGGTTAACATGCGACAATCAACAGGAATAATTTCTCTATCCCAAAAACATCCTGCGAGTATCTCAACAGCAAGGTTGTCCTTCTCCGGATTTCCATAGACCGGTAATAGTACCGCTCCATTTATAATCAGGAAGTTTGCGTATGTTGCTGGTAATCGCATCCCGGTATTATCATAGCATGCAGGTGCCATTGGTAAGGCTATCAGTTGATAGGGTCTTCCATCCACCTGTCTGAAATTGCGTAATTCATCTTCCATCAACTTCAATTCTGTGTAATGTTCATCATTTTTATCCTCGCAGGACACGTAAGCAATGGTATCCGGTGAGCAGAATCTCGCCAAAGTATCAATATGCGAATCGGTATCATCACCAGCCAGATAACCATGGTGTAGCCATAGAAAATTCGTAATCCCCAGTTGTTTGCGGAGGATTTCTTCAGTCTGGAGGAGATTAAGGTGCGGG
>CAZGKN010000113.1:3097-9253 GCA_964525915.1 uncultured Saprospiraceae bacterium
CATTGGGTAGTGGACATAAGCGTGCCTAATCCATCAGATTCAAAAGCGCCGCCCTCAGCGACTATACCACCTTGTATCAAGGGGATTTGATTAAAAACCCCGGTTTCATATAGTTTGCTTGCAATTAAGTTGTCAAGATCAGCCGGAAACTTCAATCCCCAGCCATTGAACATATATTTAAAAAATACCGGATTGCAATCATGAAGTACGGTCAGTGGCATAAAATCTCTCGCCCAGGTATCATTGGCAGGGATTTCGAAGAATAGTATATTTTCACGCGATTCTGCTGGAAAGAGTTCCTTTACTTTTGAAATTTCCTGGCAGATTACCAACACTTTTTCATACCGCGAGATGGTGACAATTATTTCTGTGAAAACCGGAATTACTTGTTCCAGAATTTCTGACCAGTCACTCTGATCATGAGGAAAGGCTATGGCTACAGCGTCTTGTGGAGACCATTCTGCAGGAAAGATTATCGTAGGTTCTGACATCGGACAAAGATAGTGAGCAAGTGGTGAGTGCGAACAGAATCTTAACTTAGATTTTATAAATTTGTAGTGAAAACTGAGCTGTGCGATTAGACCAACCGGTAGAATATATCAAAGGGGTAGGCCCTGTGAGAGCTGCTCTGCTCAAAGAAGCCTTTGAGATCGAGACGGCGCTGGATCTGTTACTTCAGCTTCCTTACCGATTTATTGATAAGACACAAGTTACACCCATACATTTGATAAAACCGGACATGCAGTGGGTTTGCGTCCGGGGTAACATTATTTATACCGATATCGTCGGACAAGGGAGGAAGAGAAGGTTTGTCGCTCAGATCAGAGACAACACGGGTGTTTTAGAGCTTGTCTGGTTTCAGGGTGTACAATGGTTAGAGAAATATATCCGGGTAGGACAGGAGTATCTGGTGTATGGTAAATTAAATAATTTTAACGGAACAGTAAATCTACCTCATCCCGAGATGGAATCAGTGGAACCAGGCCAGGGAAATTATGAGCGATTGATGCCAATTTACTCCACTACGGAGAAATTGACAAAAGCCGGATTTGATGTCAATACCCGGCGTAAAGTCATCGTAGATATATTAAGAAATCTGGACGATCAGGCAAGAGTAGATTTTCTTCCCGAACAGATTTTAAAGAAATATAATTTCATCTCCTATTATCAATGTCTTGTCAAAGCACATTTTCCCAGACATATTGACGAATCAGAGGAAGCAAAGAGACGCCTGATTTATTCAGAATTTTTTGTGCATCAATGCCGGTTAATATTGCAAAAACTTTACCGGAAGGCCAATGTCAAAGGTTATGCATTTCAGGAGGTCGGTATGTATTTCGAACAGTTTTATAAAGATTATCTTCCATTTGCACTGACCAATGCACAGAAGCGTGTGATCAAAGAGATCAGAAGGGATATGGGGAGTGGATTTCAGACAAATCGGCTCATACAGGGTGATGTAGGAAGCGGAAAAACTGTAGTAGCATTGATTTGTGCATTGATTGCTTCAGGAAATGGCTTTCAGTCCTGTATCATGGCTCCCCTGGAGATTTTGGCACAGCAACATTACCGTTCAATAGTAAAATTAACGGAAGGAATGGGATTTCGTACTGCCTTGCTCACTGGTTCTACTAAAAAGAAAGAAAGAACAGAACTGATGAAAGGACTTGCCTCAGGCGAGATCCATCTGCTGGTAGGTACACATGCCATCACTGAGGATCCTGTAGTTTTTAAGCAATTAGGATTGGCAATCATTGATGAGCAGCATCGGTTTGGTGTAGAACAGCGGGCAAAATTGTGGAAGAAGTCCGCTCCTTATCCACCGCATGTATTAGTTATGACAGCCACACCTATCCCGCGGACACTGGCTTTGAGTATTTATGGGGATTTGGATATCAGTATCATTGATGAATTGCCGCCAGGTCGTAAACCGATTGTTACCAAGCATGTCACTGAGTTTCACCGACCTGAAATGCTACAGTTTGTGCGCACAGAAATTGCGAAAGGCAGGCAGATTTTTTTTGTTTTTCCATTGATCGAGGAGAATGAAAAATCAGATTTGGAAAATCTCGAAATAGGGTATGACCGGCTGAGAGCTGAGTTTTCACCACCGGAGTTTTTCATTGCAATTGTACATGGAAAAATGAAAGCAGATGAGAAGGCCTCCGAAATGAAGCGCTTTATAGACAAAAAAGCACATATTCTTGTTTCTACTACGGTAATCGAAGTAGGAGTAGATATACCCAATGCGACCGTGATGGTTATCGAGAATGCAGATCGTTTTGGTTTGTCGCAGTTACATCAGTTGCGCGGCAGAGTGGGTCGAGGCGCGGATCAGTCCTATTGCATATTAATGACTGGCTTTCGATTGACTAAAGATGCCAGGACACGCATCAATACTATGGTCTCTACTAATGACGGGTTTAAGATTGCTGAGGTGGACATGGATTTGAGAGGGCCGGGTTCACTCGAAGGGACACGTCAGAGTGGAAAGGTAGATTTGAAAATAGCCCAACTCAGTACTCATCTGGATATATTTAATAAGGCGAATCAGGATGCTACTGCCATACTGGAAGAAGATCCAAAGCTGGAACATCCTGAGAATAGCACATTTCGCCGATATTTGCAGGAAATATACTTCAAGACACAGGACTGGTCTAATATAGGTTAATCTGAATTGACCGAAAGTAATAATGATTATTATCTTTGGAAAACAAGTAGAGACTTAATTTCGTTAGAATACAAATGATTTTCTAAGTGAGAGTGCATGATTGGCGTGTGATTATTTTTTCTGTACTGCTCAGTTTATTATGCGTACAGGTGTACCTATATTTGGAAAATGGGCAGGATGAGGCCATTCAATCACCTACAGCAGTTTATATGAATTCATCACTGGAGAGCCGGCACGCAGGGCCTCGTTTTTTTGCGCCAAATGCAGTTGATTTTGTTCATGCCAGCCAGGCGGGTATTCCGGCGGTTGTTTCTATTCAGGCTTTTAAAACAGGAGAATGGCTCGTTAGTGATGACAAGATGATCTCAGAGGGGTCGGGAGTGCTTATCAGCCCGGACGGTTATTTAGTTACAAATAACCATGTGATAGCTAACAGTGATTATATCTACGTCAGGACATTTGATAACCGAAAATACAAAGCAACTAAGATTGGTGTAGATCTGGCTACAGATGTTGCTGTATTAAAGATAGACCGCAAGAATTCGGAGTATATAAACTATGGGAATAGTGATGATATCCATGTAGGAGATTGGGTATTGGCTATTGGTAATCCATATCATTTAAACTCTACGGTTACCAGTGGAATCGTCTCAGCTACTTCGCGCAATATCAATTTGCTTCAGGGTGCTAATAGTGTGGAATCTTTTATTCAGACTGATGCCATCGTCAATGAGGGGAATAGTGGCGGTGCATTGGTCAATACAGATGGAAAGTTGATCGGACTAATCACAGCGATCTTTACCCGTGATGGTCGATTTGAAGGTTATTCATTTGCTGTACCAGCTAATCTGGTCAGGAAAGTTTCATCAGACCTGATCAAGTTTGGCAGTGTCCGAAGAGGTGTGTTGGGAATCAGTATCGAAAATCTGAACCAGGACAATACATTTTATCACAATGATCAAATAAAGACCGGTGTATTTGTTCGCAAAGTAAACAAAGGCTCTGCTGCTGAAAAGGCTGGAATACGCGAAGGAGACATAATACTGCGTATTGAAGGGCAGATGATCAACCAATATCCCCGTTTACAAGAGAAAGTAGCCCAATATTCACCGGGAGATACGATTAATATGGAAATACTCAGAGATAAGAAGATGTTAGAGACAAAAGTTGTTTTAGAGTCCATTGTAACAACTGAGGATAAAAATATCCGTTCTGATATAGGAATTCGGGATCTGGGTTTTGAATTGCGTACTTTAGCACCAAATGATCCAACATCATTAGGAGAAAAAGGAATTTTTGTAAACTCCGTTTATCGTAACAGTAAAGCGGATGAAAGTGGAATTAAGCCGGGATTTATTATCACCGGGATTAATGGCAAATTAGTAACTACAGTTGATCAGCTAATACGATTAATGCAGAATAATTTCTTTTTAGAGATAAAAGGATATTATGGAGACAAGCATCAAATGCAGACATATCGCCTGTACAGAAAAAATTTATTTCTGTGACCACTTTCTGAATGAAAGTGGTGCCCAGGACTGGACTCGAACCAGCACACCTTGCGGCGCTGCCACCTGAAGACAGTGCGTCTACCAATTTCGCCACCTGGGCATCAAAATTTCAAGGCACAAATTTATAATAATTACATTATTTCCATAGGCTCAGTACTTAAATTTTATAAAAAGTATAATTTTGAGAGAATTACAAAGGATGGGAATATTGATGGATATTAATACAGGTAATATGGTAACGAAAATTTTCGGTGATATTCATACCTCATGGATTGTCCTGATAGTATTAGTGCTTACCACGATTTTGGCGTATGTATTCAGCTATATAAGCGGCCGGTTGATACGTCGGGCTATGCGGAGACATGATACAGACTTTACCCGGTTTCATTTTCTGAGACATGCCATTACTGCATTGATTTATGTCATCGGGATTGCAATTGCATTTTCACACATTCCCTCCTTAAAAATTATTGGTAACTCATTACTGGCAGGTGCAGGGATACTTTCGATCATAGTTGGTCTTGCAGCGCAGGAATCTATTGGCAACCTCTTCAGTGGGATAATGATAGTAATTTTTAAGCCTTTTGAGATCAATGATCAGGTCAAAATCAAGGATGTTTCCGGGGTAGTGGAAGACATTAATCTGCGGCAGGTAGTGATTCGCAATAGTGAAAACAACCGGATCATCCTGCCAAATACTTTAGTAAACTCTGAAATGATCATTAATTCCAGAATGACTGATCCTAAAGTATGTAAATTGGTAGAAGTTAATGTAAGTCTGGACTCAGACATCGATCGGGCGCTGGGAATTCTGCATGATTTGACTCAGAGTCATCCTTATCATATCGATAACCGTACTCAAAAAGAGAAACACCAGAATGTACCTGAGGTCAAAACAGCCGTAGTCAATTTCTCGGATTCCGGGATTACACTCAGAGTATGGGCATGGGCTGCAGATGCAGACAAGGCATTTGATATGAAGTGTGATCTCTTGAAAAGTATCAAAGAACGATTTGATCAGGAAGGAATAAAAATTGCAACTTTCGGCAACCTGAGTTCAATCATCCGGAATAGTGGTGCCTGATAATTTCTTCAATTTTATCATGGGTTATATTTAGGAGAAATGGGGGCTTGACAAGGTCCTGGATTAATTCTTATCTTTTATTTTTGATATTAAGTTTATGTATTCCAATATCTTTACCCTAAAGTTATTGAAATGGCTATCTTAAAAGCAGGTATTGTACAGCAAAGTTGTAGCTCAGACAGAGAGGCTAATATTCGTAAGTCATTGGAAGGGATAGCACAGTGTGCAGCTCAGGGTGCTCAGATTGTGATACTTCAGGAGCTTCATACTGGAATTTATTTTTGTCAGGCAGAAGACACAACGATGTTTGATCTGGCAGAGCCATTACCCGGTCAAACGTATGAGCAATTTTCAGCAGTTGCTGAACAGTATAAGGTAGTCCTGGTAACTTCATTATTTGAAAAAAGAGCGGCGGGCTTGTACCATAATACCGGTGTGGTCTTTGATAATGATGGGAAGGAAGCAGGTAGATATCGAAAGATGCATATTCCTGATGATCCGGCTTATTATGAGAAATTTTATTTTACACCCGGGGACTTAGGTTTTCAACCAATTGATACCAGTGTAGGGAAATTGGGTTTGTTAATCTGCTGGGATCAGTGGTATCCTGAAGCTGCCCGACTCATGGCATTAGCTGGAGCCGATATATTGATTTATCCTACTGCAATTGGATGGGAGAGTACAGATTCTACAGCAGAAAAGACCAGACAGATAGATGCCTGGACTACCATCCAGCGTGGACACGCTGTCGCAAATGGTATCCCTGTAGTCACGGTCAATAGAGTAGGTCATGAGTCGGACTGGACAGAAGTGACTGGTGGGATTCAGTTTTGGGGGCAGAGTTTTGTTGCCGGTCCTCAGGGAGAATTAATTTATGCCGCACCAACTGA
>CAZGKN010000114.1:0-6793 GCA_964525915.1 uncultured Saprospiraceae bacterium
CTAATAAAGTATAGTCTTCATAAGATCCAAAAGATGATCCTGCAGTACAACCGTCAATTGCTGGATCTAACCAGGACTTGATAACCCGCATACGCAGGTTTACACCGATCGTAGCAGTTACAGGTACATTCAATGATCCTGAAGCTTCAACTCCGTCAACACCAGATGAATTATAAACAGATCCTGCAGGCTGAGCCTCATTGGCATCATCGAAGTCACCATCATTATTCCAGTCCACGAAAATGGTGAAATAGTCGGTGTAAGAACCTTCGGTATCACCCTTTAACTTTGTAGGATAAGACTGACCCGCAGTAACATTACCAATAATATTGGTAAAGTTTTGATAGAACTGCTCATCATTAGGGCTGGAAGAGTTATTGATATCAGCTACATTCACTAAGGTAATGTCCTCAGCAAATGAAAAAGAAACAGAACAATAAGGTGCCTGCGCCTGAGCTGATATGCCAAAAACTGTCCATATCGCCATTGCAACCCATAGTCTTAATGAGCTACCCAGCGATAGGTTTGTAATATTCTTTAACATATTATTCATAAATTTAGATTATTGGAATTAATTGAATTTCTCGTTTTTCAATCAATGCACATCCGGAATTTAATTGTTTATTCATTCAATTATTTGAGTTTAAATGATTATTATCGTTTGGTATATCGCAACGAAAACCTAATTCAAAAAAATCAGCCTTCTGTTTTACCGATAATATTTCTGAGACAATTATTCCTTTGTTTCTATGTGCAAATTCAGTAAGAAACTTCCTTAGTTAGAAATTATTGGTTAATGAGTTATAGAACTGTGTCAGGTAAGCATTAGTCAATGGTGGACCATTCTTAACTTTCACTTTTGCATCAATCAATCGCTGTACTAATGAAATCTCCGGAGCTACACTATAATCACGGATATCCTGCAATGTAGTAGCATAATAAACATACTGAAACAGTTGCTTGGGATCCTGACTATTCGGATTTACATTGTGCAGTTTGTCTGTCAAAGTGGTAATCACTTTGTTTACATCCCAACCGCCCAGTGTAGATACAGTAATTCCCAAAGAGTTTGCAATCATAGAAGCATGATGCTTATTACTCAGTACTCTGTTTTGAGCTGAGGTAACATCATTCTGTGCTTGCACATTCGATGAGAAGACGGTAAAGAGCATCACTAAAAGTCCTGCAAATGCAAAACCTTTGAAATACTCCTGGCATCTTAAAAATGTTCTTTTCATGTGCTTAAGTTTTGGTTTAAAAATTTAAATAAAATTGAGTTTATAGATTCACTCACAGACTTACATACAAATAGTGTGCCAAATATTTTATAAAAGCATAATATGAAGCCCATTATCATCATACAATGCTGATTATCAGTATTTTGATTAATTTTTATGAATGTTGAAAAAATTTAATATTCGGAAGGTAGGTGCATTATAAAGGGCTGAAAGACTGTAACTATTCACCTCAAATACTTTTTCATCATGTTTGCCATGATTTTTGCATTAAGATTATTCCGTAGATTTCAATTTTAATAGAAATGGGCAAAAATAGCGCCAAACAAATCTTTATTCGTTAACCTTCCCCGGGGTTAAAACCCCGGGCTAATAAATATTTCACCAATACTGGGTTACAACACTACCATTATTTCGGTGTATAATAGTTTATACTGATACAAATTAATTTGAGGTGAATTGTTATGTAAGACTTAATATCCTGTACCATTGGAACTTGTGCTGTATAGCCTTTGAGCTAATAAATGAGCAATAGAACCATTATAACTATTCAACAGATGGAATGATTCAAAAGATGAATTTCAAAAATAGCCTGCTTTCCTGCTATCTTTACCCGCTGAAATATGAAATACAGTTTCTATATATTTATATCACTGCTCTGCATAGCCTGCGCCAGACCAGTTGCACCGACCGGCGGACCTGTAGATCACACGCCGCCCAGAGTAATCGCTGACTTGTCCTCACCTTCATTTCAGACAAATTTCTCAGCACGCTCATTTGCAGTCACCTTCGATGAATGGGTAGTACTGGATAAGGCAGAGCAGAATCTGCTCATATCACCTCAACTGCATACTAAGCCAAAAATCAGCCTGAAAGGGAAGACACTCCACTTTGATTTAGATAAAGATGAAGTATTGAAGCCAAATACTACGTATATTATAGATTTCGGAAATAGTATCAAAGATTTCAATGAGGGCAATGCAATTCGCGATTTCAAATTTGTTTTCAGTACCGGTGCCGTAATTGATAGTGGCACAGTACAAGTCCGGGTAGTCCAGTTCAGAGATCAAAAACCACTGCCTGATATTTTGGTGATGCTTTATGAATCTGATGCTGATAGTTTACTATATCACCACATCCCTGATTATGTAGGTCGGACTGATAGTTCAGGCAATGTAACTCTGGCTTATCTCAGGCCCGGAACTTATAACCTATTTGCACTGAAAGACCTGAATTTCAACAGCAAATTGGATCTGACAGATGAAGAAGCGGCCTACAGTGATGAGAAAGTGCATATTCCCGGGCAAGGGCCACTCGTATTGAGCATGTTCCCAAAAGATATTCCGCCGAAGATAACTAAGATCGATAGTACTGTCAACGGTCGGCTACGGTTAATCACTGATGCAAATACTGACGGATGGCAAATCTTACCCTGGGCAGAACATCCACCGGCTTTTATCCATACTGAAGATAAACAAGTAGATTTATATGCCGCTGACACCAGTGGCAGACTATCGTTTGTTTTACAAAGACCCTTAGTACCTAACGACACCTTTAACCTGCACCTGCACGGCCCTAAATCCGGTCCCAGGTTCCATTTCAGCATCGAGGCGTTTGAAGGATTGAAGTCAAAGAAAAATCCCGAAGCAGGCCTAAGGTTCAATTATTTACTTACGCACCTGGATTCATCCGGTATTCAGCTTTATGAAGGACTCAAAAGAACTAACGTAAATTTTTCTTATCGCATTGATCCTTTGTATCCATCTATGTTGCTCCTGAAGTCAGCCTGGAAGGTTGATTCCACTTATACCATTCGTTTCCGGGCTGGAAGTATCACTGACCGCAGGGGAATAAGCAACAGTGACTCGCTCTACTATCAGTTTAAGATTAATGATCCGGATATACTCAGCTCGATTAGTGTAGAGATCGATAGCCTGAATCCTGATAATCAATATATCCTCCGCATCATCCATCAGGGAAATACGGTGAAGAAATGGCTGACATCGGATACTACTACATTTAAAAGTGAGATTACCGGATTAACCTCCGGTGAATATACCCTGACCATTGGTGAGGATAAAAACCGAAATGGCCGCATTGATGGCGGAAGTTTTGATAAACGTCAATTGCCGGAAAGACTCTTTACTCGAAAATTAGAATCACTGCGAGAGAACTGGAGTGTGGAAGCGATACTTGACATGCGGGAATTCAAATGATTTGTAACTATTCACCTCAACTATAATATAATATTTGTCATAATTTTTGCATGAAGCTCATATAGAAAAGAAACATTTTTTTCAATATTGGCAAAAATCACGCCAAATAAGAGTAAACCTGTAATCTTACCCGGGGTTGAAACCCCGGGCTAATAAACATTTCACCCATACTGGGTTCTCCATTACCTTTATTTCGCCCCTTTAATATATTTGCTGATATAAATTAACTTTAGGTGAATATTTACAATAATTTTCTTACAAAAAGTTTGAATGCTGTTCTATTGTATCGTATCACCTCTCAGTGCCCGATATCGCAGACGGGCCTCCTGAGCCAGAATGCTGCCGGGATAGTCATTAAATAGTTTTTCATATAATGCCTGGGCTTCACTTTTCCGATCCAGGACATCGTCATAGAGCTTTGCTAATTCATATAGTGAATTATCTGCACGGATCTGATCCTTATAGTCATTGATGACTTTAGTATATGCAGCGATGGCTTTATCCCATTGCTTTTGCTTGACATAGATATGCGCTCTCGCATATAATACATCATCATCCAGTGAATTCCCAGGGTAGAGCGTCAGGATAGAGTCCAGTTTCTGATTTGCCTGATCAAACAGATTGCGGTAGATCAGCAGTTCGGCTGCGGTATATAAGCGTAGAGCTGCATCTGTGGTATCCAGCCCTGTATTGTCCATTATAAATACACTGTGGTCGATAGCATCATTGGCGATTAACCGTGAAGTCGCATTTTTCAAAACATCAAATTGGGTTTGTGCCCATTCAAAATCACCAAAGTAATAAGACAATAAAGCATTCTTATACCTTCCTTCCTGCCCGATCGGGTCTTCCTTGAAATCTTTGTCAACCTGTGAATACAAAAGCGAAGCATCCCAACGCTTTCCATTCATCACCAAATAATCACCCAATGCCAGCTTCACTTCAGCCTGATCTCTCGGGTTCAATCCAGGTGTCTTGAGATAATCATCCAGTGTCTGAATAGCCAGTGATAATTTATCTCTGTATCTGACCAGATAATCGGCATAAATCAACATCGCTTTATGCACTTTGGCTGAGTGGGCGTTGGCATCCAGAAATAGGGTAAATACTGAATCTATTTCCCGGGCATCAATATCGTTTATTGTGGCCATCTTTACTTTAGAATCAACCAACACCTGCAGATAGTTCATATATGCAGAGGGATAAAACGCACTGGATTGACCTAAATCAATGATGTATTTATAGCCATCCAGCGCGACCGGATACTCATGTTCATTCTTTGCAATGCCGGCCATCTGCATGATATTGAAAAGTGATGCATTGTCATCCACTGCAGCTAAAGCCTTGAACTGACGCAAGGCACTCTTGTAATCTTTCTTTTGCATGAAAGTCCACGCGAGTAATTGTACCAACTGTGGGTTTCCCGGATCATCCTGCAGTTTCTTATAGATCTCAGCCTGCAGTTCATTGTATTCCTCTACATCGGTAAATGAACGCTGGATATAACTGGTGATATAATTGTATTGCAAAGGATCTTTTTTCAACACATCCAAATAAAAAATCAGCATCTGATCACGCTTTCCAGTTGCTGCATAGTAATTAGCCAGTTCGATCGAAAAAGTCCCCTCACCCATGATCTTTTCACCCTTGAGCAGTACTTTTTCAGCCAAATCTGAATCCGGGAATTCCTTATTCAGTGCATAGAATGTGCGAATAATCGTACTGCGGTTTGGTGGCAGATTGGGCAGTATTTTGTCTAATACACCCTGTACTTCTGATGTCTTGCCGGCGTTTCTCAACTGTGCAGCATAGGTGACATAGGTCATCGTATTGCCCGGATCATTATGGATAAATTGTTCCAGTATCACCAGACTCTTTTCCGGTGTACCGGCCTTACTGTAACAATTGATGAGTGAGGTCAGATAATACTCATTCCCTGGATTGCGCTGATAGAGCTGGCTAAAAATACTGGCGGCTTTATCATATTCCCCTTCTTCCATGTATTGATTGGCTAAAGGAAGACTCTGTGCCTGCATTTCAACAGTCACAACTAAAAAAAGCAATAAATAAAAAATTCGTTTCACGCTATCCAGATGATTATTCTTCAATACGCAGATTATTCAATGCATTTTCAAACCAGGTACCTTTTCCGGAATCTACTATTTTATTTAGTAATACTCTGGCTCTGGATTGAATACCCTGTTGATCATTGGCATCAATTCCCTTAAATGAACCGGCAGTCGCTACATCATGCAGGATCTTCGCGATAGCATATTTCCTCCATTGAGAGTCCGCCTTATTTTCAGCCATCCAACACAGTTTATCCACTGCATTTTTAAAATCATTGCCTTCTTTCTTCATCAGCAGGTCATTGTACTTACCGAAAATTCCAAAAGAAGTAAATCCATCGGCCTCAGCTGCCATGTTTTCCAGATAAGCAAATGCTCCCGGGTCGTCAGCACCAATCAATACATCCAGCACTGCATTTTTAATACTGGAATTCCTGGTGTTCTTACTCTCATTCGCAACCTTCATTGCCTGAGCCTTATCCAGCTTAAATAGTCCTTCCAGTGATTCTGCATACAGTGAACCTGAGCTATTCGGATTCAAATTAGCGGTAAATATATTCTTATACTCCGCCTTTGGATTCTCAGCCAGTATTTTAACTGCAGCTTTCTTCACATCCAGCGAGGGATCTGACTCTGCCATCTGTCGGACTATTACTTCAGATGCCGGCAAATTCATATCGACCTGTCCTAATGCTGAGATGCGTATTTTTTCAGCCTTATCTTTCAGATAATATGTCAGGATAGCCTTAAACTCCGGTGTATCCTCACCTTTCAGGTGTTTCAGGACTTCCATCCGGTCATACACTGTACTATTGTGATAGGCTTGATCGTAGTAGGCTGCTTTTGATTTTTTATAATTAATCACCGCCAGCAATGAATTATCCGCATCGAAAATGATGTTTACCGGTTTAGCTTTGACCGGGATAGTAAATGTCTGATCGCGCCTGTTTATCCAGATCGATTCATGCTGAGGTTCAGCCTGACCGGCGTAGTAAATATCTACTTTTACCGGGAGTTGGAAGATATGTTGTTGATTCTCCCCCTCTTGTGTCTGTGCTACTGACAGGTACAGGTTATTTGCTGCGGTACTGTCAGTAACTGTCAGCTCCGGCTGTCCGCTACCATAATACCATTGATTAAAAAACCAGTTTAAATCTTTTCCGGTTACTTCTTCAAAAGCTAAACGTAAATCGTGTATTTCGGCAGTTTTAAATTTATTACGAGTTAGGTATAAGTTTAACGCTTTAAAAAAGGCGTTATCACCAACTGTTTT